>JAGQNJ010000018.1 GCA_020428115.1 Candidatus Saccharimonadota bacterium | reverse complement strand
CTACCTACCGAAGACCGAATTAAGCAGGCACTGAAAGGTCAAGTCTGATATGGCTATTGAGAGAATTGTGCAAGCTAGCGTTAATGACGATCCTCAGGAAGAGCAATTTGAGAATACATTGCGCCCCAAGGATTTTGCAAATTATGTTGGGCAAGAGCGCATAAAGCAGAACATCAAGCTAGCAATTGCTGCGGCAAAAAAACGCGGCGAACCAATTGATCACGTGTTGTTATATGGGCCGCCGGGGTTGGGTAAGACTACACTGGCAAGTGTAATTGCAAATGAGATGGGTGCCCAAATTCGCATAACCAGCGGGCCAGCAATCGAGCGGGCTGGTGATCTAGCGAGCCTGCTCACTAACTTACAAGATGGAGATATTTTGTTCATTGACGAGATTCATCGCCTTCATCGAAGTGTCGAGGAAGTACTTTATAGTGCGATGGAAGATTTTAAGTTGGATATTATGCTTGGCAAGGGGCCTACCGCAAAAAGTTTGAGACTCGATTTGCCGAGGTTCACCATCATTGGAGCGACTACTCGCACCGGAGCACTAGCGGCGCCGCTCCGTGATCGGTTTGGCATGCTGCACAGGCTCGACTTCTACACCGTTGATGAAATCGCCGATATTATTACGCGAGCGGCGAAAATATTAGCAATATCCATCGATCCTGCAGCCGCACGGCAACTTGCCGAGCGCTCGCGACTAACACCACGTATTGCAAATCGATTACTCAAGCGCGTGCGAGACTATGCCGATGTAAACGGCGATGGCATTATTGACACAACGATCACGACAGATGCTCTGGCCATGCTTGAGATAGATGGCCTCGGTCTGGAGCCGTCTGATCGCCGTCTGTTGCGAGCTATTATTGATAACTACAAGGGCGGACCCGTAGGCGTTGAGACGATAGCAGCCATAATTGCCGAAGAGCGTTCAACCATTGAAGATTTCCATGAACCGTATCTAATGCAAATCGGCTTGTTAGAGCGAACACCACGTGGGCGGCGTACAACACCAAAGGCTCACAAGCATTTGGGCGATAACAAAACAAGTGGACCTCAACAAAAGTTGGTATAATCAAGGAACACAGAGAAGCTATGCAGTCAACAATACACACACCAGACCAGGGCAAAAGCAAACTTTCGCATGTTGGTGCACAGTTTTTTAAGCTGATTGAGTTTGACGATAAGGAAGAGTTGTTGCTCGAAGTACGCAAACATTCGTTCGGACTGATCTTGCTTATTGTGACGGGAGTTTTGATTGCATTCGCTGTTTTTCTAGTTGTGATAGTACTTGCCTCTATCGGCTTTTTATCTGATGTTGGTTTAGATAGCGCCCGTCCGTTTATTGCACTACTTGGTTTTATTTTGGCTGTACTAGCAGTAGTAGTTACGGGAATAAATGCACAGTTGTACCGTAGCAATGTTGTGTACGTTACGAATGAGAAAATCGCACAGGTTTTGTATGTGACGCTGTTTCACCGCAAAATATCCCAGCTTAACATAGGTGATGTACAAGACGTCACCGTTACGCAGCAGGGGTTTTTGGCCCATGCATTTAACTACGGGACGTTAGTGATCGAGACGGCGGGTGAGCAGCAGAACTACACATTTACGTTTGTACCTGAGCCACACGAAGCGGCCAAAGTGATCATCACCGCTCACGAAGCAAATCTTAAGCAGTACGGCAACTAAGCTGTAATTTGCTGGTCGCTATTCTTGGAAAGGATTGTCGCGGGCGTCCTGGAAAAGGGCATGCACTTCAACATGTGTGCTCTCTAGATCCTGAATCTTCTTGATAGCATCTTGGTCGATCTTAGTACGCTTTAGATCCTGGAGTTTTTCACTTATTTGTGTCTCCGTTGGTTCGATAGTAATTGCTTTTTGGATCTGTAACACAACGTAGCTATAAGCAATAAGCACGGCAAGGATGAAGAAAAACACTCGATACTTTTTGAGTTTGCTGACGCTGTGGCCTAGTTTGCTTGGGATTTGTTTGATGTCTATATTTGTATTCATGGCTTGATAAATATGTTAATTGTAAGCGTAAATGTAATATATGGGTTCTGGCTATCTGCTGTAACGGGATCAATTTTGACCCTGGTCACTTGGGCGGTACGGCGGTTGTTTTCGATGCGTTCAAGAAAGTCGAGGAATTGATAATAGGTAACAGGTCGAGTAGTAGTATCTGGAATTATAGAAATCTCGAGACTATAAATGCCTGGTACGCCATCAACTGGCTTAGCCTGGCTTACAGGAGGGGCAGCGGGCTTTGAGCCACCACCTTCGCTACCCGAATTACCATCGCTACTTTGGTTGGGCTGTGGGGCTGTATTGGCGGCACCTAAACTAGAAGAAGAAAAGTTGATACTTTTGATTTTGATGCCAACTTCATCGGCAATACCTATTATCTCGCGAACAGCTCGGGCTTGGTCTTTGTCTTGTGGCACAACTGCCTCTGCAATGCTATCGAGCTCAGCATACTGGGCAATATCCTTTTTGGCTTGCACTAGTGAAGATTCTTGTTCGGTGAGCAGACGTTTCTCTAGCTTTAGTTGGACAAGTCGCTGTGACTGGTTTTTGATAAAAATAGTACTGCCGACAAGTACGCCAATTGCGATAATACCAAGCAAGAATAATACGCCGATCATTACAAAATATGTCTTGCGACTATTCATTGCTGACCCCCGCTATTTAAGAATAAGAATTCGTTATTGGCAGCAAATTTTGCACGGAGTGTAACAAGACACGGGTATTCAGGGTCGGAGCCACCGCAGGTAATCGAGACAATATCGACCTTATCAAACAGCTTATTCGTATCGTCCTGCAAGTTGACCTGTACCTGGGTTCCAGTGTCGTAATCCTTGGTGGCAGCAACAAGGTCTATCCCTCCTTCGAGTTCTGTAAGCTCAATTGAGGATAATACTGAACCACTCGGCATAACAGCACCAATATGTCGTAACAACTTTGAGAATAGTATTTCTTCGGATAGTACCTGCAAAATCAATTTAAGATTATTGGATAGGTCCTGGATAGTCTGCTCCGTTTCGCCAAGCTGTTGGCTTTGTAGGTAGGCTTGCTTGGCTTCTACTTCCTTGGCGTATTTATTGGTAGTATCAACAACATAGAAATATCCTGCTCCAACGAAGAACACTAGCCCAACAATTGCGAGGACAATAGCAATAGCCCAATGTAACAGCGTAGTGTTACGTCGTGCGTAGGTAATATCCTTGCGCTGGTCATCGGATAGCAGATTTATCATTTTTGAAAAATCTCCTTTGGATTAATAAGTGCAAGTCCAGCAGCAGTGATATACATTGAACGTTCAACGTCACTCGGTGGCTGTATATGCTTAAATTGGATATGATTCCAGGGATCGCATGCTCGGACAGGAAGGCGCAGATTATCAATGAGGTACTCGCTTAGCCCTGGTACATTTGCACCACCGCCAAATGTAACTACTTGTTCAATTTTGTGATGCTCGTTAGAGCGCTCCTCGTAATATCGAATCATGCGCTTTATTTCTCGAACAAGCTGATCAAGGAGTGGCTGCAAGGCACGCATAATTTGCTTTTGTTTTTTACTGACGCTCAACCCGTACTTGAGTTTAATGATATGCGCCTCATCACGAGTAACACCAAGTTCTTTGGCAATAAGATTTGTAATGTCATCACCACCACCAGGTATCGTTCCCGTTACCCGCATAGTTTGGTCGAAGATCGTTATATCTGCTGACACCGAACCGAAGTCAATGAGGACGGTTGGAATATTGTGTGCATCAGTTGATTGGAAGAGTCGGCCGGTTGCTCCTGTTGTCGTCTCCATGACGACTACCTCAAGATCCAGGAGTTTCGTGAGAGTTAGGTATGAGTCGACTACTTTTTTGGGAACGGCTACGGCAAGTACGTCGGTCTTTTCGTCGCTTTTTTGGGTGACAACGTAATCAATATAGAGTTCGTCTAGTGGCACGGGAATGTATTGCTCCGCCTCTAGCATCACCGCGTCTTTGATATCCTTGGGCGCAAGCTTTGGTAGGGTAATAATACGACTAAATGTTCGGGCTGCAGGTACAGAGAACGCTACCCGGCGTGTTGTTATCTCACCCACAAGCCCATTCTTGAAGAGCTCCAAGGCAGCTTTGGCAATATGTTCTTGGTCGACAATTACACCATTGTTGATGGCCTTGTGGTCAAAGCTAACCACTCCATAGCCAGTCACAGTGTGTTTGCTGCTTTGGTTATTGAGCTGCATGACCTTGATACTATTAAATCCTATATCGAGGCCAAAGAGTGGTTTGTCTTTATAAAAGTGTGTGTTCATTTGCGTGTTATTACCATAAGCGGTTCAAGAGATAGTATAGCAAAAAACAGGGCACGCGAGTAGCTGCTAAAGTGTCGGTACCGTGTCAGCTGGGCAAGTCGTCTCAAGTGGCTGAGGATATAGGTTCCACTTATTACGGAAATACTCCTCGAGTGCCTCAATTTCACGGCAGGTGAGTGCTTTGTCGTACACAACAAGTTCTGCGTAATCACCATTAAAATAGTCCGCGCCACTGCCTGGCATAGCACCTTGCCGTCGTCCGCCGTAGTACAGTTGGTTTATCGAGTATGTGTACGGGGGTGAGGATGTGCTTGGGCTTAAGCCAGGTTTTTCTGCCAGTGTCTGCCCGTTACCTTTAATGATTGCTTCTGTTGTGGTGTTTCCTGTTGTGCGAAAAACAGACATGCTCATGTACGGAGTGTTATTGCAGCTAGAGCCACAGACAGCATCGGTACGGTTACCAGCAATAAGATCACCATATACGCTACTAAAACCGTACGTACTATTGTTGCGCAGCAGTGGCATAATGCTATCAACTCCAGAGGTATCTGTTGTCCCTGTACTCGACATTCCTGTAATAATTCGACCATTGGCGCTCGATGTATCAAAGCTAGGCTTAGTGATTGCAAAAACGGTCATTTCGCGTTTATTTTGTATGGCGGTAGTAAGGGTGCTAAGCAGGACGCTGTTATTAAATCGAACAACCGTTTGGTTGTTAATTTGCCCGTCGACCCTAGTAGGTACATTGCCGTATGTTGACCGAGCATGGTTGTTATTGCCAGATTTGTCGTACCATTCATTGACGCCTTCACCATTGTTGGCCTGGGATATTGGTGCGCCTGTTGCGTAGGTGATAACCAAGCTTGGTCCATTATTAGCACATGCGCCTGTCCATGGGTTGCCTTTGCACGCCCGGCGACTGCCATCACCATTTACCCGTTGCATGCCAAAGCCGATACGCCCTCCATTTGCGCCTGGGTTCCAGTTTGGATTGCTGACCATCTCTTGTACAACATTAGTAACGTCAAAGTTCACGACATTTCCTGGTGGAAAGTTGTTAGTTGTCTTATCCTGATATGCTGCTGTATGTAGTGCGGAGTCTATCATCCTGCTCTTTACCTGGTTGCTGCCAAACGGGGCGAATAAATCCATATGCGGGTTCGAACCTGATTTGTAGAGGCCATATGTTCGATGTGTGACTGATCCGCCAGTTCCCGACGGGGTAGCACCATGCATTTGAATTGTTGCAGAGGTGATCGTAGCGTCTTTAGGGACGCTTACATTTTGAAATACCAATCCGACATATAGATCGCGATTTGATAGTGAACCATTGCACGCCAAAAAGGTGTATTCAGCTCGATCGCAAGTATGCATTTCTATGTCATTACTAAGCCACGAGAGAATGCCTTGTGACCCATCGCTTACTTTTTCTTCAACTGTGTCATTTGGAAGGAGTAAATCCAGCAAACCTTGCCCGACAGTACTAATGGTCGTTGTTGTTGAGGCGGTAGTCTTCTTGAGAGTGGTGGTATCGCTGGCGTCAAGCCATACTGTGGGCCCAAAGTTGTCTGGAGATTTGCACAGTGCATAGGTTCGAACAATTTCTGAGCGTATATCAAAGACGTATTTTGCGCCCGTTGCTGTTTTGGGCAAGTATACGCTACCGGTACCCTGAATGGTTTTTTCGTATCCGTCCTCTGAGGTTTCTAATACATCTGCCTTGAATGTTACGCGGTACCTATCGTTACTCACAAGGTCTTGTTCGGCAGTGCCTTCATATTCTCCGCAGGTTGAGCTATCAAATTGCTCCTGGGCATAGTCGATTGCTGCTTTGGAGGCGACCCGAGCCATCTGGATATAAGCTTGTTTGTAGGCAAGGTTAAGATTGTTATTGGCCTGGAGTAATGCAGCATAGGCGACAAAAGACATAACGAGCGTAAGAACAATGATGGTCGGCAAAATAAAACCAGACTGGCTCTTTTGTGTGGGTTTGTGGGGCAGGAATATACGCATCTTAGTTGAGTTTCTTTAGGGTTATCGTTGAGCTGCCATAGACGTCCTCTGCAAATGCGCGGTCTTTGAGAGTTACACTTACCTTAACCCGCTGGGCTTGTTCCGGTATTGTTACCTCTGTGTTGTCATAGTCGTAGTATTGCACGCTGAATTCACTGAGCTTATCTGTGAGTAGGGTATCCTCAGGGCAGGTATCGGTAGCATTGGTGGCAGGGCAGGTTTGCTTGAGGAAGCTTACACCGCAGGTTGCCATGGTGCTCGGCGCGCTAACAATACGCCTATATAGATTGGTCCCTTCTGCAAAATAGATGATATTGTTGTCGAGCACGCCGTTTTGGCTGATGACATCTGGGTCACAGCCTTCGGTATTTATGTACACCGGCTGTCGGTCTGGATCACGGTGATTTGCTGTCATAGCTGGTGCTGAAATGATAATTGTCGGGGGCGTGGTTGTGTATGTCCAGCCACCACTTGGTGCGTAAGGGTCAACAAGGTTACTGTTGAGCTCATTGGCAAATGCCGAGGCAAAGAATACATCATCCTGCATGGTTAGAGTTATAAGTTGCGCATCGGTAGTTAGTCGTAGTTGAGCACCCTCTTGTGTGAGTTGCCCGTATTGGTTAAACAAAAAGCTCATCAGCACAATGATCGTCAGAATCATGATAGGGGCAATAACGAGAACCTCAACAAGCGTAAAGCCATCAGAAGATTTTGTACGCAGAGGTAGTTTTATCATTGTCCAACTCCGTGACGCTGAATAAAGGTCGCATACTGGATAGTTTGCTTAAGAGGGTCTTCTCCAAACTCAACGCTAATAACAACGTGCTTGAGAGTCGGGCTTACGCTATTTACGTACACCTTACCGACGCGAGGTCCACCAATGGTAGTAGGTATTTGACCACTAAAATCTTCGACCTCAACAAGCGTTCCCGAAGGCGTAGTTGAGGGTATGGTGTCAAATAACTTGTTCTCGTACTCCTGTGTTTTTTCGAAGGCGATCGTGTTCGAGGTCTGGATATCCCGGGCCTTTTTGTTGATGTTTTGAATAGTAATAAAGGTTGTCATAAAAGCACCAAATATAATGCCAATCGTAACGAGTGTTACCAATAGCTCAACTGTTGCAAAACCAGACCCTGATTGCTTTGTGCTCATGCTTACTATGTATTATACATACAAAAGCACCGCACGGACCCATAACGAGCCCGTGCGAGTGTTTCTAGGCGTTTATATTGCTAGTTCAAGCTGTTTTTGACGAATGTGTTGCCACCTTCGTATGTAGCTGTTAGCACATATGCGGTACAGTCACCATTGCTACCGTTGTCACAGTTTGCAGGAGTAACTGCATATGAGTATGCGTCAGCCTGTGGTGATGCAACGAGTGTTGCGGATGAACCTTGCGGATCTTTGAGTGCCTCAGAGTCAAGACCTTTCAGGTTTGTTGAGCGCCATGTAGCGTCGTTGAGCTCAGCCAAGGTTGGATAGTTACCATTTTGCCCGTAGTAGTACTCGAGCTGGCTATGCAATGCATTGATATCAGCCTCTCGGGTTCGATTACGTGCGTTTCGTTGTATGCCGCTAAATGTCGTGATGACAAGTGTGGCAAGAATACCGATAACGATGATCACGATCAAGAGTTCGATAATCGTGAAACCGCGTTCTTTACGTTTTAGTGAAGTCATATTGGACCCACCCTCCTATATTTATATGTTGTTTGTGCGTGATCTTGAGCAAAATGCCAAGCTCTAGCTAATCATCAATATATAACCATAAGCACTGTTTCGTCAAGCAGTATAGAGGTAGGGGTGTGTACAACTGTACTCTATCTAATCTTGGATGTTTTTGCTTAGTGATGCAATTGGTCCCATAACACTTGCCGCAATAAGGCCCACGAGAGAACCAAGAATGATAATCATGAGTGGCTCAATGATTGAGCTTAGCCCATCGATAGTTGTTTCGACCTCTTCTTCGTAAAAGTCCGCAACTTTTACCAGGATAGTATCAATTTGACCACTCTCCTCACCAACAGCAAGCATTTGCGAAACGATCGGAGGGAAATATTTACTCTCTCCCAGGGGTACAGACAATTGCTTGCCGTTCTTGACTGCCTTGGCGGCATCTTTAAGCTCTTGTTCAATCACGACGTTCCCAATCGCGCCACCGGTCACATCCAGGGCATCAAGCACGCCAACCCCAGAGGACATGAGCGATGCAAAAGTTCGGGCAAAGCGCGCGATGGATATTTTTATTACGATTGTTTTGAGTACAGGCACCCGAAGCAACAAGCCGTGGTAGCGGCGTTTTCCTTTGGCTGTTTTGACATAGCGACGGAGCAAGAAAACAAAAACTACAGTGACAACGATGATAATGACTGCGTTTTTTTGCATAAATTCACTAATTGAAAGCATCATTTCTGTGTAGACCGGTAGTTTTGCATCTTCGCCACCGAGGTCTTTGATAATCGTCCCAAGCTTAGGAATAATAAAAATCATGATTCCAAAAAATGCTATGACCGTTACGCTTAGTATGACCACTGGATAGGCCATGGCGCTACGAATACGCTTGCGCATGCTAGAATCGCGCTCGATTTGCATGGCAAGACGTTTGAGGATTTCATCAAGAATACCACCAGCCTCACCGGCACGAACCATATTGACATAGACATCAGAAAAAACAGATGGATATTTGCCGAAAGCGTCAGCAAGCTGCATACCGCCTTCAACATCTTTGCTAATGTTACCGATGACCATTTTAAAATATTTGCTTTTGGTCTGTGTTTGCAGTGTTGAAAGGGCATGATTAAGGGGTACCCCGGCGCTAACCATAGTAGATAATTGACGTGTAAAAACGGCCAGATCCTTGACCTTGACCTTTTTTGAGCGACCAAACTTGGCGAGTACTTTTGGCTTACTGCCCTCTAGTTTAACCACAAATGGCTTCATGCCTTGTTTGCGCAGTGATGCCAGCAGGGCCTCCTTATTGGCTGCCTCTGCAGATCCATGGACGGTTTTGCCTTCTTTGGTTGCGGTATATGTAAATTTTGGCATGATTATTAGGTCTCTGATGTAACGCGTAGTATCTCTTCGATCGAGGTTTGTCCACGAAGCGATTTAATGAAGCCATCAGTTTGCATTGTGACCATACCGTCTTTAATTGCCTGATCTTGAATCTTCTCGCTCGTAGCGTTACCAACGATCAAACTCTGCACAGGGGAGGTATTCTCGAGTACTTCATAAATACCCATGCGCCCTTTGTAGCCGGAATGGTTGCACGTTTCACAACCACCGTCATGGGCTCGCCACAGCGTTGTAATCTTGGTCTCGGTGCTCGATAGTTGGCTCGTGTCCTGGCTTGTTTTTTTAGAGCTATTTGATTTACCAATCCCTGCTTCGAGTGCTTGTTTTTCGAGCTCATGTATATGCTTCATGGTATCGGAATCGTCAATGTGGAATATGGTTTGAAGCTTCTTGGTGATGGTTGCATCTGGTTGGTATGACTCACGGCAATCAAGACATAGTCTGCGAATAAGTCGCTGGCCAACAACTGCTCTAACAGTAGAGGCGATAAGGAAAGCCTCGACATTCATATCAAGCAGACGGGGCAGACATGTAGCAGCATTGTTGGTGTGAAGTGTTGAGAATACCAAGTGCCCTGTTAGGGCAGCTTGCACGGCGAGATTGGCAGTTTCACCATCACGCACCTCACCCACCATGATAATGTTGGGGTCTTGTCGCAAAAGGGCTCGCAAGCCGTTGACAAATGTCATACCGGCAACGGGATTAACCTGGGTTTGGTTAGCTCCCTGGATGCGGTACTCAACGGGGTCTTCAACTGTTGATATGTTGACATTCGGGCTACTCAGCCGATTTAGCACACTAAAAAGGGTGGTAGATTTACCTGAGCCAGTTGGACCGGTGACCAGAAGCATCCCGTATGGCTGCACGATAGCTCTGTTAATAGTCTCAAGAGATATTCCCCAGAATCCGAGCTCCTCAAGCGTGAGAGCTTTGCTTGATTCATCAAGAATACGCATAACAACTTTTTCGCCATCCATGATTGGTAGGGTTGAGACACGCAGCGCGTAAACCTGACCAGATACCTGAATCTTGAAACGACCATCTTGTGGGGCGCGGTGCTCATCGATCTTTAGATTGGCCAAGATCTTGATCCTTGATATGAGAGCGCCAATGACTTTTTTGGGTAATTTATTGGCTTCGCGTAGAACACCGTCAACACGGTATCTAACGAGCACATAGTTTTCTCGTGGTTCAATGTGTATGTCGCTCGCGCCAGCCTTAATAGCATATTCAATCAGGAGGTTCACGGTCTGAGCAATAGGCGAGTCTTCGGCAAGATCTTCCTCGCTAACCTCTTCATCTTTAGCTTTTGACTTTTTGGCGTCTTCCTCTTCTTCGTCAGAGATAACTTTGGTGAGCTCACTGCTGATGTTGCCTTTATATTGATCAATCGCTGTCTGGATAGATGAACCTGTTGCAACATGTACTTTTAAATTGGCGCCAAGTTGCTTTTGCAGAAAGCTAATCGCCTGAATGTCATCAGGATCTTCAACCGCCAACAACTTATTACCGTTATTATCGACGTCGAACACGACGACATTATATTGTCGCGCAATTCGCTCGGGTATGAGTCGCAGAACCTCTCGTTTTATCTCTTTTGGATTTAGGTCGACGTATGGTACGTCGGCTTCTTTGGCATAGAGCTTGGTAAGATCCTTTTCAGAGAGTATGTTATTCGCGATGATAACTTCTTGCAGGGATTTTTTGCCAGCCTTGCCCTCTTCTCTGAGCGAATTGAGCTGTTCTTTGGTAGCTTTTTTGCTATCGAGTACTAGCTTTTCGACGAGCGCGTCAGATATTTTCATTCGGAAGTATTCCCCAAGAATTGTTTGTCATGTTAGTTTGGCCCCTTGTCGCTCCTTGGTGTGTACATCAATTAGTAATGCCCCAGGAGCTCGCTATATGTATAAGCTTACCCTACATTATAGACAAAAAGTCTAACCATAACCAATACCTTACGGCAACAGTACGTACTAGAAGACCTTTTCTTTGCTGTCACCACAGTTAACGCAGTAACCCGGGTGGTTCATCGGTTTATTCTGATGAGAGCGACACGAGCCTTTGATGCAGTAGTAGACCGCACTGTATGAATCCCAGTTTTCGAGCGTGTCTGCAGATACGTAATCGCCAAGATATTTTTGTGCATTTGCTTTGCAGGTAGCTGTGTCTCCAGCGTTACAAAAGCGGATGCTGATCTGGTATGTATCACTGGGCCCGTAGCTATCTGCGGGCCAGTTATCGTAGTCGTAGACACTGCCTGGCCAAGGAGCTTTGGGCCACTCATCGGCGCCTTCTTGTCCTTGTACAAAATCCTTCAGGCTCGAGGGGATGTCACGGCTAACATCAGCAGGATAGTCATTATTTTTGGCAACGTAGAGTTGTGCAGCGTTGCCCATAGCGTTGAGCTCAGCAATTGCACGAGTGTAATAGCCCTTTTTCTTGTAACTTTGACCGATTGTGGCGTATCCGATCGCGGCGAGTACTCCAATCACGAGTATGACTACTAAAATCTCAACGAGCGTAAAGCCATGGTTGGTACTAAGATGATGTGGTTTTGACATAAGCGGTTTCTCTGTTTGTAGTGTATCAGCAAGTATGAGGGGCGTCTATTTTTTGCTATACTTGTACATACACACAAACGGAGGGAGATACGCGAATGGCGACTGCGAAGCAGCAAGAGCAAACACAGGGTGAGACAACGGGGAAGGCCAAGGCCCTTGGGCTTGCGCTAGACCAGATAGAAAAGCAATTTGGAAAAGGTTCAATCATGAAGCTGGGGGAGGCACACGCGACACAAGTAGAGTGTATCCCAACAGGTAGCTTATCGCTGGATATTGCCCTGGGCGGCGGTATCCCGAAGGGTCGTATTATCGAAATATACGGGCCAGAATCATCAGGTAAGACCACGTTAACCCTTCACGCTATTGCCGAGATCCAAAAACAGGGTGGCACGGCGGCATTTATCGATGCCGAGCACGCGCTTGACCCTGCGTATGCCAAGCGACTCGGTGTCGACGTTGATAATCTGCTGATATCACAGCCAGACAACGGTGAGCAAGCACTCGAAATCACCGAAACGCTTGTGCGTTCGAATGCAGTTGATTTGATTGTGGTTGACTCTGTCGCTGCGCTTGTTCCTCGTGCCGAAATCGAGGGTGATATGGGTGATAGCCACATGGGCTTGCAAGCTCGTTTGATGAGCCAGGCTTTGCGCAAGCTAGCTGGGGTTATCAATCGTTCTAAAGCCACCGTTATATTTATTAACCAGATTCGCATGAAGATTGGCGTAATGTTTGGCAATCCAGAGACAACAACTGGTGGTAATGCACTGAAGTTCTACGCAAGTGTGCGCATGGATATTCGTCGTACGGGGCAGATCAAGCAAGGCGAAGATATCATTGGTAACCGTACGCGAGTCAAAATTGTCAAAAACAAGATTGCCCCACCGTTTCGTCAGGCAGAATTTGACATCATGTACAACCAGGGCATTAGTAAATCGGGCGACGTGATTGATCTAGCCGTAGCGAACGGTATCGTCGAGAAGGCCGGTGCGTGGTATGCCTATAAGGACGAAAAAATTGGTCAGGGTCGTGAGGCAGCCAAGGCGTATCTAGAAGAAAATCCAAAGGTGCTAGACACGATTGCAAAGCAAGTAGCCGAGGCCGCGAGCAAGGAGTAAAGCAGACATGTCATTGGCTAGAGAAGAGTTTGCCCAAATGGAAGCAGCACTAATGGTCAGTGGGGACATGTTCACAGACCAGTTTGATCGATATAGGAGCATTCTCGATGTATCGGTGCCTGTGCTGGGCCAATTTAGTATCGAGAGCACTCCTCCAGGTTTTCCTCCTGAAGAGGTTCGCCAGGACTGGGTGGGTCTATCACTGCCAGTGCGCTTCACAGTGGATATAGAACAATTGCCGGAGGTACCAATTGTTGCCGCCGAAGCCTTGCACGTGCTTGAAGGAGCAGGTAAAGGGATAGCAAGGGATTGGTGGCGACAATACTATGCCCAAGAAGCCAAAAAGCGCATGCCAAACGTGGACGATGAGGGTTACCCAGACTTTTTGGCCAATGTTTCCTTGCTAGTATTTGACCCATCTTGCGGTACGCTACAAGAGGATCCACAAGCTTTGCGAAATGAGTTTTTAGCCGCACTAGCAAATCCATACTATTGGTTCAGTCCTCCAAAACCACGAAGCGGAACAAAATAAGGAGTAATAATGACACATCCGCCTATTGTCATTGTTGACAAGAAGGACAACCCAATCGGCCAGTCCGATATGTTTGAGGCACGAAGAAAAGGGCTTATCCATCGCATCGTCCGCGTTATGATTGAAGATAAAGACGGTAGAATACTGTTGCAACGGCGGAGCAATGAAGTCTATTCTTTTCCAAACTGCTGGGATCACTCAGCTGCGGGACATGTCGATGTTGGCGAAGACTATATGGAAGCCGCAAAGCGTGAACTCGCCGAAGAAATTGGTATAAACGATGCGGAGTTGGAAGAAATCGGCAGATACTACACAGAAAACGAGAAGGGTGGAGAAAAAATCAAAAGATTCAATGGCGTCTACAGAGGAATCGTGGACACTACGCCCACACACGTCGATCCAAAAGAAGTAGGTGAAATAAAATGGTTTACAACTGAAGAAATTCGCAAACTCATAAAAGATCAGCCCGACAAAGTCACCGATGGATTGATTGACGTGTTACAAAAGTACTATTGAACATGAAAATTACGGATATTAAAGCGCA
>JAGQNJ010000017.1 GCA_020428115.1 Candidatus Saccharimonadota bacterium | reverse complement strand
GCCGATTCACATTGTAACAATCATAAAGATTGCTACTGCAAGCCAAATGATCAAGAAGAAGCCGCTAAAAAGTGCTAGACCAGCGACCGCGCCTTTATCGTCGTTTACGGTTGTTGTTGTATAGGTATAGGTTGTTTGAGCAAGTTGCCCGAGCATAAAGCCCTCCATTTTTAAGAGATATATACATAGTATACTCGAATCCATATCTGTTCACCAAGCACTTATACACAGAAATATTCGTAAACAACTCTTCGTAATCTGCAATGCTATACTGGGTTCAATATGTGGTTTTTCAAAAAACACAAAGTTCTGACAGTCCTAATGTGTCTGTTTTTTGCACTACCAGCAATTGATATTATTAGCTGGCGCATAGATGTAAATTCAAATAAACGTATTTTAAACAACGACATCCGGGCCGTTATGGGCAAGGACACATCAACACCAATAGTTGAAGACTGCCACGTCAATGAAGTTAAGTGGAGCAAGACGACAAGCTGCACACTAACCACCGGGTTTATTATTGACCCCAACGGAGATATGAATGAAACTCTGGCTTATTATTTTGAACAGTTAGAGAAAGACAAGTGGGATGCTAATTTCGAAGAGTTCAAAACAGAGCTGATTGATGGGCATAGCCGGTTTAAAGACCAGGGAGTTCGGTTCTATAAAGATGATTATGATCCAGACGGCGATCTAGATTTTATAGATGTGTATAGGGTTGATAACGGAGTAACTCTAGGCGATACGCCCGTAGTATCTACTAAATACAGCACCGACCAATCGGGGCTAATAGTAATAAGATTTCAGCGGGACCAGCGATCGTCTCTTGCGCATTTTCTCATCGGACAATTCATAGACTTTTAAATAGTCCTATTTTTAAACAAGATTATTTTCGTTGAGATTCTAGATATTCATCAAACACTATACACAGATTTACAACTCGAAGCCAATCTGTTAGAATAGCCGTCTGGTATGGGCCATTAGCTCAGCCCCGACGCCAAGGTCGGGGAGCCGACTGAAACGTCGGCTCTGGTTAGGCTATAATCATGGTATGCAGCCAAGGGTTTACATATTGCACTTTCCCAAATCAGATAGATATTACGTAGGAAGTACTAATAATCTTGCGAGGCGACTTGAGCGACATCTTGCGGGACATACTCACTCTACGAAACGGCTAGGAAGCGAGTTCAGAGTTGTCTTCACGCAGGACATGGAAACACTTGAGGACGCAAGAAAAGCCGAATATCGTATTAAATCATGGAAACGTCGCGACTTCATTGAGAAAATAATCAATGATGGTAAGCTGAAGTATCTCCAATAACACGGGCCATTAGCTCAGCTGGTTAGAGCACCTGCCTCTTAAGCAGGGTGTCCTGGGTTCGAGTCCCAGATGGCCCTCCAAAATATGAACTCCCTTTCTTGGGAGTTTTTGTTTTGGTCGCCCTGCGGTTCGGTTCCAGGACGCAGATTTCTGCAAGAAATATGCAAGTCCTGGGTTCGGTCATAAGGAGCTCACACAGGAGCTTGCTCCGAGTAAGCGACGAGGTGTGCATTGCCCCAGATGGCCCTCCAATCTAGTTATGTTTAAAATCCTCAGTGCGGAGAGTTATTCTTTGATATAATTTACCCATGCAGGAGCCAGGTAATAAAGACATACACACAAATGCAATAAGGGCCGAGAACGAAGGTGACCGGACGCCAGAGTTTAAGGCAGCTAGAGATAATCTAATCCATGACGTAAGGTCCTTCTTAGACGAGGTAGAGCGCCGTCAATCTAGCGGTGAACCTCTCGGCAGCCATGGGGAGATAAGGGATGAAGCAGGAATCATTAGGACTATAATCCAAGATCCGTTTCGTGAACCAAAAACAAGGCAATTTAGTGATGACGGCATTAGGCTTGATGGTGGCGTAAACTTTATGACAGAAACTACCAAGCCTAGAGGTGTCTACTTTCATCATGATCCCGAAACTGGCCAAAGAGTTCTGGTTGTTGTTAATCCAGATAAGGTTTTAGAGGTTATTGATGACCCCCTAGAGCAACAAGCTTCTGGACCGGAAGCCGGCTACCAGGGAGTTTCATCTTCTAAACTTGCTTCATTCACCGAAAAATTACCTGATGGTTCATATGTCGGTATGGAAGTAGTCTCGTCAGGTCAAGTTTTTCTGAAAAAGTTTGATGGAGCGGTTCACGCAGGAGTTGCGTTGTCTCGCAGCCCAGAGCAGCTTGAGCTTGTTGGTAGCATGTGGGCAGATATACAGTCGCAACTACTGAGCGGTTCCTAAATTAGTTGCGATAAGTTTCACGGTGGCCCTCCACGTGAATGCCCCGCCTTATGCGGGGCTTTTGCGTGGATGTTGATGTTGAACACGAACCCAGGTGTCCTGGGGGAGAACTGCCTGATGGCTTCGCTGTTCAGCGAATCGGACGACCGGAAGCTCGGCGCAAGTTATTGCCCGAGCTGAGGTAGGGTCGCGAGTTTGCTATAAGCAAAACTTGTGACCGAGTCCCAGATGGCCCTCCAATTCGATTATGCTTAAACTCCTCTGTTTTGAGGAGTTTTTTGTTGCTATGATATTTCTATGCAACTAATAAAAGAAATAACTACCGACGAGATGATCGGAGAATTTTTAAAAGCAGAGCTTCACTCATCGCGATTTCGCGAAGGTAGCCTGAAGGCATTACGCATGCTGGGCTACACTGAAGAGTTACTTGAAAAACCTTCTTATGACGATGCTATCCAAAACACAAAGAGAGCACAGGTACTTGGTTTATGTAGGGGTTGGCCCGATGCTGAGTTATTTACAAATTTTCCTAAAGATACAAAATGGTTTGCGTGTAATATGACGCTCGAAGAGATCAAGGATACATACCGATTAAAGAGTGAGCCTGACATGACTGATAGCGAACGTCTACTGTTAAACACCGCAAAGGCTGTTGCTGAGAATAAGAAGGTCAATAACATTGACAATAAGCTTATCCGTGATATTGCCGCTAGCTTAAAAGCCAACTCGTCTGTACCTCCAATCATACTAGTCTCGACGAATCTTGCAGGAAAAAAAGTTTTAATTGAAGGACACTCGAGAAGTGTTGCTTATTCTTTAGCCAATCTGGAAAGGAACATTTCTGCTATCATTGGCCTGTCTTCGGAGATGTCTTCTTGGGAGTATTATTAAAAAAGTTGTAACACGAAGTACGGTGGCCCTCCAAGCAAACTCGGACCACACGACGTGTAGTATTGAATCTACATTGAATGTGTAAGGGTTTCTTATATAATCATAAGCATGAAACGTAGCCAAACAGGCTTTGCGCACTTCGCCATAGTTCTCGTATTAATGGTTATCGCTGTTGTGGTAGGTGTAGGCTACTATGTCCTCAGCAAAAACCGAGATAGCTCACAAGGCTCACAATCGGTGAGCTCCAACAGAAATGAGAGCGGATCATCTACAGACTGCCCAGACCCACTACTTGTACCACCTGTTGACACGGAGAAAGTCACAAGCATCCTCTACCCTGGACAAACTCGAGGTGGACAGTATAAGCCGCATGGTGGCTTTCGAATGGATGGCTCAAGTAACGCTGTGGAAGTTAAAGCGCCGATGGACGCCAAACTAGTTGCGGGTTCAAGGTATATCGAGCAAGGCGAACAGCAAGTCTTATTAGACTTCCAAACTAGTTGCGGGGTAAATTTCCGTTTTGACCACCTGCTTACTTTATCGCCAGAAATCCAGGCCGTAGTTGACACCCTGCCACCTGCAAAACCTGACGATTCACGCACCACAAATTTTGACGAGCAAATTAGCGTAAAGACCGGTGACGTCATAGCCACGGCCGTTGGCTTCGCCAAGACTAACAACGCTGCTTTTGACTTTGGCGTTTATGATACGCGACAGCCAAACTCGGCATCGAAAGACTCAAAATACAAAGCAGCACATCCAGATCTAGATAACAACGAGCAACTTAAGTACGCCGTCTGTTGGCTTGACTTATTCTCACCAGCTATCGCTAATACTCTCAAGGCTTTGCCAGCAGGCGATCAAGCATCTGGTAAGTCCAGCGACTATTGCATATAGGAAGTGTAGCCGCTAGTTCAGGGACCGCACGTAACCTGAGCGAGAAAACTGTTTCAGCTTCCCTTCGGCCTCACATCTAATAAGTTTGATACAATTGCTACATGAACAAAGGCGATGATAAGCCAAACTATCCAGCAGCAGGTGTGTATGAACACTACAAGAGCGCGCCCACAGATAGGCGATACTACCAAGTGCTTGGCACTGCAAGACATACCGAAACTGATGAAGCGCTAGTAGTCTACGTCCCGCTGTATGTAACACCAGAGCATACCGGTTTGCGCCTTCAGGTTAGACCGCTTGCTATGTTTTGCGAGACAGTCCAACACAACGGCAAAACTATTCCCCGCTTCCAATATATCGGCCCCGAACTATAAACCCAGTTGTTTACGCTATTTCTTGACCCAAACCTGGAACGTATAGGTAATGCCATTCTCTGTTATTGGCTGGCTTTGGCTCTGCAACATGAATGTGTCCTCAAACTTGGGGAAAAACTTTGTGCAATTGAAATCTTTGTCCAGTCGTGTCAGGTATAGTTCGTCGGCAAGATCTAGTGTACTGGCAAATAGCCCCGCCCCGCCCCCAACCCAAATGTCATCCTGCGTTTGCTGGAGAAACTGGCGCGCATCAGTCACTAGCTCAAAGCCTTCCCGCAATTTCTCTGGCTTAGAAGTGGCGACAAGGTTTCTGCGACTAGGGAGTGGCTGTTGCTGCTCAACATACCAGCCGTAGCCCATCATGACTGCGCCACCTTCTGTCTTTGCTCGAAACTGTTGTACATCTGTTGGGATCTTGCCTTGCCAAGGAATACCGTGATCATCGGCTATCCCATTTTTGCTATCAAGCGCCGCGATAAATCTAACCATGAAGCTATTTTACTACGGACGCCACTCGATGCGTGTATTGTGTGGGAAATGCTGCTCATCAAACAACACTATTAGCTCTGGTGTACAGCGGTACATTCTATGCTCAGTTTTACCTCGTGCTATATCATCAACCCAGGTCGCATCACGACCGAACCGTTCCGCATATAACTGAGCTGCAGGGGTAATATCGGCACCTGTAAGCTGCGTGGCTTTTGCCTCTATTTGTAGGCCAATGACTTTTTTGCCCTGCTGGAACTGCACGGGTATAGCCACAGCGACCGATGAATGTGCAGTGATTTCCTGGCTGTGCCGCCGTGTAGGCAAACTTGCCCAGTATAAGTTAAGCTCATCGTCAGCTACAAAGTACAACGTACATATCCAGGGCTGCTCACCAGATACAGAAGCAAGCTGCATCATATGCCCTTCTCTAATATATTCGCGTATTAAGTCCTCAGCCTTTGTCATCATCGGTCAGTATAGCAAGAATGGGATAGTCGTGGTACCGGCGGTAGGATGCGCTTCGCCTTCGGCTCGCTTGCACGGACTTCGCTTATTCGGAGCAAGCTCCTGCACGCTTAAGTCCTGTACGAACCTCCGCAAACGGTGTTTGCTCTGACGGTTCAAATCCTCATTCGAATCAAGTAGAAATAAAAAACCACCATAAATGGCGGTTTTACATTTCTACTGGTACCGGCGGTAGGATTCGAACCTACGACCCCTTGTTCCGAAGACAAGTGCTCTAATCCACTGAGCTACGCCGGCATATTTGTACTATTATACTTTAAAGGTTCAAATCCTACGGATTGGCCGTCCGATTCGCTGAACAGCGAAGCCATCAGGCTGTTCTCCCCTACGACCGCTTGTTCCGAAGACAAGTGCTCTAATCACACTCGGGCTACGCCGGCGCAAAACAAAGCCATTATAACAGATTAGGGCGTAATTGTAACAGTAGTCTCTGTGGTATCTGAACTCGCCTCCACCACTGCGGGTACCGTTGTTTCTGGGCCACTTATCACCACAGGCACCCCACTTTCAATGGTGTGCCCCAAACCATCGAGTTTTTGGCCATTTTGATCGAGCCCGTTTTTGATATTGTCTGAACTGTTATCTAGACTCATTTTGAGCGGGTCGGCAGTTGTCTCTCTGAGATGGTCAACAACTTTGTATCCTGTAAATATCGCGAATGGCGTAGCAACCGTGCATACAACTGTAGTAACACCGGCGATCCGACCGATCCTCTTGAGCACCCGAGTAACTCGGTTTGCTTCGGTTAGTTCCTCTGAGTATGTATCGATACGCTCTGTCATACATCAATAGTAGCAACTAGGTGCTGTGGTCCAAACCTTGAGCGGTTTATTTGGGGTTTTTTTGTGATTTGGGCATTGGCAAAAGCTTAGGCTGTACTGGTCGCTCGGACTGTGCGATTGCCGCACGTATTGCATTAGCCAGCTCGATCGCCTGCGCCTTGCTCATGCCAACCTTAGATACAGTACTGGTTGATTGCGCACCGCTTAGGTCTTGGGTAAACTCAATGGTTACGCTGTCCTTTTTGGCTCTAACCTGTGCTTCGTCTATGTGAAGTACCCGTGTATCAAATGGCACGACCATAAATACTTCCCTTAGCGCTTCATCTGCATCAGTGATCTTATCGTAATCAGCTATGTCGAGTAGTTTTTTGGCGTCAGCCTCATCGACATCAAAATGGCTTAGAAGTGATATCAGGATATCCTCACTTGGCATAACGCGCCCTGTCTCGATCTTGTGCAGAGTGTCTAGATCAATCTCTACAGCACCCGAAACCTCGGCCAAACTCTCGTGGAGCTTCTCGCGGCGCAGTTTCAAAAACTCACCAATCTTCTTATGCCGTGCAGACCTCTCGTTCATCAACTTTTATACTACGACCTACCCCTTTGTCTTGGCAACCCGTATAATACACAACATGCAAATCCACAAGAATGTCTCACTCGCAGATTACACCACCTTTGGCACGGGCGGTGATGCTCAAGTGCTCATCACCATCGAACAGACACCAGAGCTTACAACAGCACTGCATACTCACGATTCACCTCTGTGGTTTTTGGGTAGTGGTGCAAATGTGCTTGTTTCGGACGAGGGTTTGCCTGGTACGACCATCCGCCTGGCAACCTCGAATATTGAGATCAAAGAGACGCTCTTTGTCGCAGATGCCGGGGTTAATTGGGACGATCTGGTACAAAAAACCATCAAGCACCAGCTCTGGGGACTAGAATCCATGAGTGGTATCCCAGGCAGCGTGGGTGCAGCAGTTGTTGGCAATATTGCCGCCTACGGACAAGCTGTATCAGACTCTCTTGAGTGGGTGGAGGTTATCGATACAAACACCACTACTCCAGAAACAATCTGCATGACGGCTGACGAACTAGAGCTCGGATACAGATATTCAAAATTCCAGCAGCCCAAAAACAGCCATCTTATTATTACGCGTGCAGCTTTTCGGCTAACCAAAAAACCTCGACCACTAGAATACGCTTCGGCGCTCAAGGTCGCCGATGAATTGGCGCTTGATCCCGATGAGTTGGAATCAAGGCGCAAAATCATTATGGAAGCGCGGCGACGTGCTGGATCCTTAATCAGTTCAGGGGCTGACAATACCAAGACAGCTGGCTCGTTTTTCCGTAACCCGAGCGTTACACCAGCGCAAGCAGAGTTAATAATGCAGTTCGAGGAGCAATCGATACCGCTCGAGCAAATCAAAGCCCAGAACGCTGTTCATGGTGGTGATAGTACCCGCGTCTCGGCTGCTCATGTGTTATTAGCAGCCGGTTTCAAACGTGGACAGTCCTGGGGTCCTGTGCGTCTACACCCGCAGCATATCCTCAAGATCGAAAACACTGGTGGAGCAACTTCACAACAGATCTACGAAGTTGCCCAGGAGATCATTCAAACAGTCGAGAGCAAACTCGGCATCAAGCTCGAGCCCGAAGTTCGTTTTCTCGGCGACTTTAACTAGCTATCACTTGGTAGAGGGAATCCTAGAGCAAATTCCTTTACCGTGTCGTGTATGCGCTGTAACTTTTGGCTGTCACCTCTGTTTTTGATGGCATCCTGCATCCATTCAGCGATCAAAGCCATGTCTGATTCTTTGAGGCCACGCGTGGTAATTGCCGGCGTACCAATCCTAAGTCCACTGGGCCTAAATGGCGGATTTGGATCGTTTGGTATAGCATTGCAGTTCGCAGTAAGCCCAACGCTATCGAGCACGTCTTGCGCTTCCCGACCATCGATACCAAAGCTTGTTTGCATGTCGACCATGATCATATGATTATCGGTGCCGTTCGTAACGAGTTTAAATCCACGCGCCATCAACTCCTTGGCAAGTTGTTTGGCATTTGCAACCACTTGTGCGGCATAGGCTGCAAACGCAGGTTTTTGTGCCTCACCAAACGCAACTGCCTTTGCTGCGATTGTTTGCATATGTGGCCCGCCCTGAAAACCTGGAAATACTTCGCGGTCAATAAGCGTTGGGAGATTTTCTACAGTCTTGGCTGGCGCCTTGAGTGGATTACTAACCGTACCTTGACTCAGTATCATGCCACTCCGCGGTCCGCGTAGAGTCTTGTGGGTTGTCGTTGTCATAATATGAAACCCAAAGTCAAAGGGATTTGGCGATACGCCACCAGCAATAAGCCCGGCAATGTGCGCCATGTCTGCCATCAGGACGGCGTCTACTTGCTTACCAATCTCGGCAAATTTGGCATAATCCAGGTTTCTTGGATAGCCCGAAAAGCCTGCCAAGATTATCTTAGGTTTGGTTTTTTTGGCGGTCTCGAGCATGGCGTCATAGTCGATTTCCCCTGTTTCTACGTCTTTGATACCGTATCGAACAAAGTTATACAACTTGGCACTGCTGGTTATTGGGTGTCCGTGCGTAAGGTGGCCGCCGTGATCAAGTTTCATCGCCATAACAGTATCGCCAGGCTCAAGCCAGGCTTGGTACACAGCGATATTTCCAGGCGCCCCCGAATGCGGTTGAACATTGGCATGATCGGAGCCAAAAATAGCCTTTGCTCGATCAATTGCAAGTTGCTCAATCTGGTCTGTATTCTCCTGGCCACCGTAATATCGTTTGCCAGGGTAGCCCTCGGAGTACTTATTGGTAAATATACTTCCATTTGCCCTTAGAACATCACTGCTTACGTAATTTTCTGATGGAATCAGCTCCAAACCCTCGTGCTGACGTGTTTCTTCTGCCTTAATCAATTTTGCTACTAGTTTATCGTGCATAATACATACCTCTGTTACATTTACGGTCGCGTGTAGATTTTCCCTCAGATCATACCTGTATTGTACTTGATTTATAAGTCCTGTGGAAAGTTCCACGGCCACAAACATCGGTGCACATATTGGTTTTGCGGTAATCAAGCTCATTTGCTGTATTTATCGTGATTTTATTCGTGTGGTGGTATAATGTCTAGGCTTATGCAAAATACCAACGAAAAAATCGGCAATCTTATTTATCAGATACGACAAGAGAGGGGACTTACCCAAGCCGAATTTGCCAAACAACTAAACACTAGTCAGTCTGCTGTCAACCGTATCGAACACGGCAAGCAAAACCTCAGCCTGGATATGCTCGGCCGAATAAGTGATGTTCTTAATAAACCCCTCATTAGCATTTCTGAAGGTGCAATAAACCTCCGCATCGAGGGCGGCCACGAACTCAAAGGTTCCGTTAGCCTCAAGACCAGCAAAAACGCCGCCGTGGCGCTACTTTGTGCCAGTTTGCTCAACAGCGGTACTACTCGCCTCAAAAAGATTCCACGTATCGAGGAAGTCAATCGGCTCATCGAAGTACTGCGAAGCATTGGTGTTAGCGTCAAATGGCAAGGCGAAAATAATTTGGAGATAAAACCGCCACAAAAATTACAAATTGCCAAAATGAACAAAGCTGCCGCCAAGCGGACGCGTAGCGTCATTATGTTCATGGGACCCCTCATGCACCAGTTCCGCTCCTTTAGTATTCCGTTTGCAGGTGGCTGCGAGCTTGGTAAGCGCACTGTCCTTCCCCACCTCTACGGGCTAGAAGAATTTGGCGTACAGGTAGCTACCAAAAGCAACCACTACGAGATAAGCTCGACACCGACACACCCCAAGCGCCCTGTCGTGCTTTACGAATCAGGGGACACCACAACAGAAAACATCATCATGGCTGCTGCGCGAACTGAGGGCGAAACCATCATCAAGATGGCCAGTGCCAACTATATGGTGCAGGATCTTTGCTTCTTCTTGAAGCGCCTCGGTGTCAAGATTGACGGCATCGGCACGAGTTGTCTGCGCATTCGTGGCATCAAACATATCAAAAAGAACGTGTCCTATTCCCCAGCCGAGGATCCTGTAGAGGCCATGACATTTATTGCGGCGGCGGTAACAACAAACTCGCACATCACTATCAAGCGTGTCCCGATAGAGTTTCTTCAGCTTGAACTCCTCAAACTAGAAAAAATGGGCCTCAAATACGACGAAACTCCCAGGTACAAAGCCGATAACGGCCAGACTGACCTCGTGGACCTAACAATACACAAGTACAATATGCTGGTTGCACCCAAAGAAAAGATCCACCCCAGTGTATATCCTGGCCTTAACATTGATCATTTGCCTTATTTTGTGCCCATTGCCGCTGTTGCACACGGTCGCACACTTATACACGATTGGATTTACGAAGATCGCGCTCTTATGTACACAGAACTCAAGAAAATTGGAGTCAAAATCGAGCTTGCTGACCCGCACCGCGTCTATGTCGATGGGCCAACTCGCTTCAAATCTGCAGATGTGGTTAGCCCAAGTGGTATTAGGCCTGCCGTTATCTTACTGATCGGTATGATGGCAGCCCAGGGAACATCCATGCTTCGAAATGTATACACCATTAATCGAGGTTACGAAGATCTGGCAGAACGCCTAAACTCACTCGGCGCACGCATTAGCATCATGCACGAGCTTTAGCCGAGCCACTGCGTCTCAAACACTACGTACAGCGCGATGAGTACTGTACCAATAGCAATTGCGATGATTCCCTTGCGATAGTTCGTTTGTGTTTGGGTCTGTTTGCCCCCGAGCATGGCAATCGCATAGATGTTGCATGTAATAATGCCGCCAAGGACAAGCAACTGGTCAAAGGGTGCTTGGCCGACCATAATCGCGAGAAGTGTGAATAACCCCGTCAGTACAAGACAGATACTCGCGTATACAATAGCTACAACCTTAAGAACTTTCATATGCTTAAGCATACACCAGTTTAGTCAAGAATATAAATCAAAAGGCATTAAAATATCCTGAGCGAATCAGGATAGTACAATCTGGGGTGCCTGAAGGGATTTGGTCACGTCCCGCGACCCCAGAAGTTCGCAATTGCAAGCACAGCTTGCATCGGAACATTCTCTTGCGAAGTGCCACAGGCACTTCTCACCCTCGACCAGATCGAGGGTTCAAACATGAATAAATCAAAAGGCATTAAAATATCCTGAGCGAATCAGGATAGTACAATCTGGGGTGCCTGAAGGGATTTGAACCCTCGATCTTCGGAACCACAACCCGACGCTTTAACCAGCT
The DNA here is from genome assembly GCA_020428115.1 of Candidatus Saccharimonadota bacterium. Lineage (GTDB taxonomy): Bacteria > Patescibacteriota > Saccharimonadia > Saccharimonadales > JAGQNJ01 > JAGQNJ01. The sequence goes on along the minus strand of JAGQNJ010000017.1, from coordinate 3,122 downwards.
AAGCTACAGGCACCACGAAAGTCACATTGTTAATATTTAGTACAACCTTTACAAAAGCTGTTACTTGCCATGGTTAAAGCGTACGCACGGTTGATTTTCTATGAACCGGCTTCGCCTTGGCCAGCTACGCTACAGACACCATGACGAGAGCATTATAAGGGGTTTAACAGAAGTTTTCAAGCAAGAAATATTGACATAAATTACATTTTGTAGTATTATACGTATACACATCAACAACTGGTGTGCTATGGTTGAATTAGGAGTACAAAATTGGACGCAACAACAAATCATGAAACCCTTGCTATGCGAATTGCAGAGCGACTGCATCTTCGCGAAGCCGCACTAGCAGGCTCAGTACTACTCGCTGCTGCTGGCTGTGCATGTAGCCCCGATCAGGAGCCTTCTACTCAAATTGACACAGGCACCTCAGTTACTACTGTGGAATCTGGTACAACTATCGTGACCGAGGGAACAGCGGGCACTACCAGTACAACAGTAGTTGAAACCGTACCCTCTACAACCAGCACAACAGCCGAACCTGCTACAACGGCCACACCAGAAACTACAGAAATAGAACCAGCTAGAGACCCAAATATCATCGATATGTACGGGTTTGGTACCGTTACAATGGGCATGTCTCGTGAAGAGATACTTGCAAGTGGCCTCTCATTCCAACAGAGCTGTGGTGATTCTATGCGAGTTAATACAGGCGAGCCAGGTGGGGTCACAGTCGATTTTGATGATAACGAGCATGTTGAACAGATTGGTATCTGGGAAGACGGAGTTACCTATCAAACACTGTCGGGTGCAAAAATTGGCAGCAAGCCAGACGAGCTGACCCGAGGTTACTACAAGAGCTTTTACGATGCAGGGCAACTCGTGTTTCATAACGATCTGCCGAACGGGGGGCTTGGCTACGAATTAACCGCCTTCCCTGAAACGGGTAATAGTCTCTGGTTTATCCTTGGTAGCTCAAGCGATGGTGGTGTTAAGTCTATGGTGCTCACACCATTTGGCGAGATGCCTCAGGGCTGCTAACTAGCACAAACTTTGGCTCAAACAGAGAGACGTTTGCTATAATGCAATACGTTGTTGCGGGTGTCGTATAGTGGCTAATATACTAGCCTTCCAAGCTAGGGACGAGAGTTCGATTCTCTCCACCCGCACCAATTTGCCCCGGTAGCTCAGCTGGATAGAGCAGGACGGTTCTAACGTCAAGGTCGTGGGTTCGAATCCTACCCGGGGTACCAGGTAAAATATCAAGCCACCATAACTTGGTGGTTTTTATATTACTGTCGTTCTGTTAGTGCAGCTTGGAGCTCTGGGGCATCGAGCTGCAGAGTTTGGCCGGGCATAATTTGCCCTGCTAGAAGCTTTTGTGATACGACGTTTTCTACAGTTCGCTGTACGGTTCGGCGAAGTGGACGCGCACCGAGCCGTGGATCGTAACCGTTTTGTACTAGTAGTTGCTTGGCTGCTGGCGTTAGGCTAACACTAACTTTGCGCTGAGCCAGAGTTTTGTTAAGACTAGCCATGAGTAGATCAACCACCTGCATTAATTCCTCTTGGTTGAGTGGCCTGAACAGAACTATTTCATCAAAGCGGTTCAGAAATTCTGGCCTGAAAATGTTTGAATTAATAAGCTCATCCGTAAAGGCTTGTTCGAATTGCTCCAATTGCTCGCCACGATCAATGTGTGCACGAATCTTGTCCGCACCCGCGTTGCTGGTCGCAATAATGATTGCGTCCTTGAAGCTTATTGGTTTGTTTTCGCTGTCGCGCAGCACCCCCTCGTCAAGCATTTGCAGCAACAGGTTGAGTACATTCGGGTGAGCCTTCTCTATCTCATCCAGTAATACAACGCTAAAGGGCTGTTTTGCGATTTGTGCACACAGGCTATACGGATCCTGCCCGCCAACTGCCAGTAGCCGACTGCTATCATTCGCCCCCGAGAACTCGTTGAGATCTAACCTAATCAATCTGTCTTCACCACCAAAATAGACTGCAGCAAGCGATTTGGACAGCTCTGTTTTACCTACACCCGTCGGGCCAAGAAACAAGAATGTTCCGATTGGTTTGTTTTCGTTCCGTACCCCTGCTCGCGCACGCCGCAGCGCATCACTAACTAGTTTGACGGCACGTGATTGGTTGATCATACGTTCATGGATACGCTGTTCAAGATTAAGCAGCGTGTCCTTTTCTTGTACGCTATCGGCTGTTTGTACCCGAACATCAAATGTCTTCTCTACAGCCTGCTGTACCGATACCGCAGTAATGAAATGCTCTTGTTCAGCAAATCCTGCTGCTGCTTCAAGCAGTTTGATTGCCTTGCCTGGGAAAGCTTGCTCATGAATAAATCTATCCGCCAAACGATACGCTTCCTTGAGAGATTGTTGCATGTATACAACTTTGTGCCGAGCTTCTAGGAATAGGATCTGATCCTCCATGACCCTAAACACATCTGCTTCATCAAGAGGTCGAACCGCGACTCGATTCAACTGTTGAGTAAATCCAGGATTAGTTTGACTGAGCTTGAGCCACTCCTGGTCATTGAGAGATAGGATGATTCGAAGCGCACCACCCTGCACAACAGGCAGCAGAATGTTAGACAAATCTACAGAACCCGTGCCGTCCTTGAGGAACAGCTGGGCTTCGTCCAAAAACAAGATAACGTTTTTGGCAGCAATGGCTTCGTTGAACACATGTATAAGTAATTCTTCGAGCTGGCCTCGGCCCTTGGCATTGGCGATTAAGTTGGCCGCATCTAAGGTAACGACCTGGTGAAAGCGTAGATCTGCAGGGATAGATTTGCGATCCTCGACGAGTTTTTGCGCAAACGCATATGCAATAGTGGTCTTACCAACGCCGACAGGACCAACCAGCACAGCGTTATGCCTACCTGGGTCGCCCATAAGATGCACGAGTTGATTAATTGAGTCCTGGTGCCCGCCTATTACCCGTTGCAATACGCCACCATGTTCGATACTCTCCGTGAGATTAAACCCAACCTGGTTAAGTAGTGGTGCCCACCCAAAACTTAGATCACGCCCGATTCCCCCGAAACTCCGCTTTTGCTGATGGTATTCAATCACCTTTTCGATATGCGTAAACCAGCCGACACC
>JAGQNJ010000016.1 GCA_020428115.1 Candidatus Saccharimonadota bacterium | reverse complement strand
ATATTTTGCAGCAGAATCTTCAGCGGCACGTCCAGTGCTTGTGGTGCTCATTGGGCAAAACTTATAGCAGTGCCTGGATGGGCTTATATGACATTCTGTGCAAGGCACACACTCCGTACTGTTTCAGCGCGGTACTGTGCGCCTTTGTGCCGTAGCCCACGTGGGCATCAAACCCGTACTTAGGGTGCGTTTTGGCCAACTCCACCATACGTGCGTCACGAGTCACCTTTGCATAAATACTCGCTGCACTAACTATCGAGTGCGTGTCATCTGCCCGTGCTATGCACTGCACTTTAACAAATTGTTGTGGGCAATAATTTATTGTCCCGTCCATAATAATATCTTCATCGACAGCTGCACCAACTGCTTCAAGTGCTCTGGCCACGCCTAGTTCCATAGCTTTGGTTAAACCAAGTTCATCAATTTCTGCCGGCTCTACCCAGCCCTCACCAAGATCACAGCTAGACTGGATAGCTAGAATGAGTGTTTCTCTCTGCTTTTTAGATAGCTTTTTAGAATCCTTAAGGCCGCCTGGCAGCACACTACGTTGCCGCGCTGCGACGATCAACAGCGGTCCAGCCCAACACCCTCGCCCAACTTCATCTATCCCTATCATATCATTCAGTATACCAAACTCCTTGTGCTTGCAGTTGGCATGTTCAAACATAATACTATGTACGTATGAATCAACTACGTTCAATCCTACAAACACCTCCACCGCACCTTGCAGCAGTTATTGATAAACCTCTTAACCCCGACTCACTGGAACAAATCCAGGAGTTTGCGGATATTGCTGAGCTACGAGCAGATCTATTACCATGCCATGATCCGAACTATCTCCGCGAACAAATACAAGCAATAGGATCTTTACCTACCTTGCTAACCATCAGAACCCGGCGAGAAGGTGGCACATGGCGAGGAACTGAACTAGAGCGGTTGAACTTATTTACGAGCTTGATCGAGGATGTCGATGGCATTGATATCGAACACAGTGCCAGCATACGTGATTCTATAGCAAACCTTGCTCGTGACAATGACGTAGTACGTATTATATCCAGGCATGACATGAAAGGTATACGCTCACCTGCCGATTTGCACGCACAGTATGGCAGTACTCCAGCTTGTGATTATAAGAAGTTTGCATGTACGGTACAAAGTCGAGCTGATTATCGCACACTGGAACAATTTACCGCGGAGCATGCCCACCTCGGTAATCTCATTGTTGTGGGAATGGGTGCTTGGGGGCCACTATCCAGAGTTGCACTACCCGCACTCGGTTCACGACTTGTCTACGCCTACTGCGGCGGTGATGCTTTGGTACCGGGGCAAATGGATCTAGAGGCCACTCATAAATATCTGAGTAATTTGTATCCGACTACAAATTAGGCTTTTTCGGTAGCTGCCGTATCTGTATCGCTTGAAGCTTCAGCTTCGTGACGAGCGGCTACTTCGGCAGCCTTTTTCTCGAGCTCGGCTTCCTTTTCAGACTCCTTGGCAGCTTTTGCTTCGTGGTCAGCCTCGGCTTTTTCGTGCATTTTAGCCTCTTCGGCTTCGGCTTTCTCGTCGTGCACCGCATTAACGGCTTCTTTATCAAAATCAACACCTGTCATACGAGCTGATTTGCCAGTACGACTGCGCATATAAGTCAGGTAGTTACGACGTACTTTACTTCGTTTGACTACCTCAACCTTAAGAACAAGTGGGGAGTGCAGTAAATAACTCTTCTCTACGCCAATGCCACCGCTCATACGGCGCACGGTGATTCGTGCAGTATGACTGTTTTTACGGTCGACGCGAATTACCAAGCCTTCAAATACTTGGACACGTTCCTTTTTGCCTTCTTTAATCTTTTGGTGCACGCGCACGGTGTCACCACTGCGGACATCAACCACAGCAGATTTTGCAAAAGATGCGTTTACTTGCTCTATAACAGATTGCATAACTTGTCTATCCTAGCACCTTTCCGCCCCTGATGCAACACCTAAGGGCTTCTAGAGTATTCTCCGGCCCGTGTTCAAATCGTAGACACCACCGTCTTGATATGTACGCGGCACGTCACCAAGTACCCCACGCATATCTCCGCAATCTATGACAGGATCCAGAGCGCGTCGTTCCGTAGGCACGAGTGCTGCTGCGCCGAGATTACGTGTTATACCAACGCCCAGTTCATTGAGACGGGACAGTGCCCTTTCTCGATCATCAATAATATTAGCTGGATCTTGGGGAGAAGATTGTTCTGGCATGTATATTCCTCTGTGTGCTTTTTAACAACAGGTTCCTATTATACATATTTGTTATTATGAGTAAATGGCAAAAGACTACTCTCAAGAAGCGCTCGACAAACACAAAAAGCTTGCTGGTAAGATTGGCCTAAGGCTCAAGGATACGCTAGATAGCAAGGACAAGCTTAGCACCTACTACACACCTGGGGTCGCGGCCGTCTCGAGTTATGTCGCCAAGCATCCCGAGCAGGCTCGTGACTATACCTGGCTCAACAACGCTGTGGCGGTCATTAGTGATGGTTCGGCTGTCCTCGGACTTGGCGATATTGGGCCATATGGAGCTTTGCCTGTCATGGAAGGCAAAGCTATGCTCTTCAAACACTTCGCAGATATTGATGCTGTGCCGATTGTACTGGACGTGCACACAGCAGATGAGATTGTAGCTGCCGTTACGGCGATTGCACCGAGTTTTGGTGGAATAAATCTAGAAGATATCGCGGCACCACTGTGTTTTGAAGTAGAGGATCGCCTCAAGGAACAGCTTGATATACCTGTATTTCATGACGACCAACACGGTACCGCCGTTGTTGTTCTAGCTGGACTGATCAACGCCATGAAAGTTGTTGGCAAAAAGCTCTCCGATTGTCGCATTGTCGTTGTTGGTTCTGGAGCAGCAGGTACAGCCATTATGAAGCTGCTCGATACCTACGCCCATCCAGAAATCATTGCAGTTGATAGCAAAGGCATTGTAAGCAAGGATCGTTCTGACCTTAATCCTGATAAACGAAAGCTGCTTGAGTTTACCAATACAGGTAATGTCCATGGTTCCCTCGAGGATGCCCTGGCTGGTGCAGACATATTTATTGGTGTTTCTAAACCCGGCTTGCTCACACCCGCAATGATCGCATCAATGGCTAAGGATCCTATTGTGTTTGCGATGGCCAACCCCGTGCCAGAGATTATGCCAGATGAAGCAGAAAAGGCTGGTGTTGCAGTCATGGCAACAGGACGCAGCGACTTTCCAAATCAAGTCAATAATGCCTTGGCATTTCCTGGTATTTTCAGAGGCGCGCTTGATAATAAAGTGTCCAAGATTAGTGATGATCACAAAATTGCGGCCGCAAAGGTAATTGCTAGCTTGGTTGAAAAGCCAAGCAAAGATTGCATTATTCCTCCGGTACTCGATGATCGCCTCGTACCTACTATTGCCAAAGTTATCGTCTAATTCGTAATCATCGACGATTGCGGAGAATCAGTTTGCGTTCATCTTCTGTCAAGCCGCCTTGCACTCCAAATTGCTGATTGGCTGAGAGTTGCAGAGCTGATTCAAGGCAAGGTTCAATAACTGGACAGGTGGCACAAATTGCTTTTGCCTGTTGCTCTCTCTCAATCTTGTCGTGCTTACGTTCAAAACCGTATGGCGGGAAGAATATGTTGCTGGTAGCACCCTCAAACTTGCAGGCTGCTCGTTTCATCCAGTCATCTTCGTGCGCAGCGGGCTCAGTATCTTCAGTTGATTCTTGCGGCTGTGGCACAGCCGTTTGTGTGTCCTGCTGCGTTTCGGCGCGTACCAAATCGTATTGATCGCGTGTCAATGTACCATCATGATATGGGTCACCCATGTAGCCAAGTTTATCCATGACGATAATAATGCCACATATTTATGTGAATTGAAAGTATTTATCCAATAACTCGTGCAAGTTCACTCATAGTCGTTTCACCAGCAAGCACTTTCAAGATGCCTTGCTGGTACATAGTCATCATTCCACTTTTTATGGCTGCTGCCTCTATTTCCTCAACACTCGTATTTTTGTTGCCCCCCTGCAAAAGGGTAAGAATCTCGCCACTCATCACAAACTGCTCCCGAATAGCCAATTGGCCCTTATACCCATATGGGTTATCGGCCGACTTACCTGGTTTATACAGCTTAATGCCCTCTAATGCAGGTTTTTGTGTATTCTCTGGCATGGTTTCTAGCGCAGCTTTTATTTGCTTAAGTTCAGCCTCTGATGGCTCATAGGCGACCTTAGTAGTGTCATCAAGCCGTCGAACCAAGCGCTGAGCCATGACAAGCCGGATCGCAGAAACAAACAGTGGATTCTCTCCGATTACGTCCATGAGCCGTGTTAAGGCTGCAGCGGCAGAGGCAGCGTGAAATGTTGATAACACCAAATGCCCTGTTAGTGACGCTTGCAATGCTGTTTTGGCCGTGTCCATATCCCTAATCTCGCCAATCATAACTATGTCTGGATCAAGTCGCAGTACGGCTCGCAGCTTATCGGCAAAACCTGTTTCTTCACCCGTTTTGCTCGTAACAGATATCTGGGTTACACCTTCAAACTGGTACTCAACTGGATCCTCGACCGTAATAATTTTGCGTTCTTCAGTATTTAATGAGTTCAAAATAGAGTACAGGGTTGTCGTTTTACCCGAACCAGTTGGACCAACGGCAAGCACAAGGCCAGTAGGCTTCGCGATAATATCATCAAGCATCTTACGGTGCTCGGGCGTTAACCCAAGCTTGTCCAGTTTGTACATGTCTTGGTTCATATTAAACAAACGCATTACCACATCCATACCATCTATGGTCGGCACTGTTTCAACGCGCAAGTTAATATCTACCTCCGAGCCATCTTCCATGCGAAGATGTTGGGATATGTGCCCCTGTTGTGCATCGTCAGCCTGAGTGGAGACATTGGCAGCGCTCGCGATAGCCGATAGCAACACACGGGTCTTCTCTGGTGTTAGTCTTGCAATTGGGTGCAGCACACCGTCAATTCGCAACCGTATGCGTACATATGTTCTCTGATTTTCCAGGTGTATATCTGATGCACCGAGCTTATGCGCTTGCTGTACAAGATATGCCAGCATGTCATTTGCCTTTACCTGCTCAAGCATACCGGAAACTTTGGATATCAAATCGTCCGTGCCTGCATTTGTAAGCTCAATGTCTTGGTATACAACCTGCTTTGGAGGATCATACAGCCGCATATAGTCACGATAGCCTGCGTCGGATATGAGCGAGAAGTTCAGACGTTGATCCAAAAACCGCTGTCGAAGCATTGACATCGTCTGCTGTGACGTCGTGTTTGTAACTCCAAATGTAATATTACTTTTGTCTGCCACAATTGGAATAACCTTGAGATTATAGAGTTCAGGAACCGTTAGTATATCCTTGTATAGCTGTTTCTGCTGTATCTGTGAAGTATCAATATACGGCAAACCTAGTATGCGGGCACGCTTTAGCGTAGCCTGTTCTTCATCGCGACGGGCATCTTGAGACATGGTTACATTATAAGCATTAACGGTTTAATCTAAAAGCAGATAATAGATACCTAGAGGATAACCCCTACTCGTTGTACAACCATAAACCCTAGAACCAACAAGGCAACTAGGGTGACATCTAGCAGAGGGTGGTGCACTACAAACCGCTCACCTTTCGCAAAAGCCCGGCGTAACTGCAGGCTATGCTTGATCAGTAAGTACATAGCCACTGCACCGATAATTATGCCAATAGCATATTGAGCCCATGGTGTAAGACCCCGTGTAAACGTTTGTATTTTACTAATGGTTTGTGGCACAGGCTCACCGGTATAGTTGCCCAGCGTACTAAAAGATTGAGCGGGTGGATTGACTGCAGTCTGTGCAACAACAGGTGCCTCATCATGTGCTGGCTGGCCGTACATAGCCACCACAACTGTGGCCGGCCCGTTGCCATCAAAGTTTGGACTATCTACAAAGCCAAATCCTACATCCTTATAGTTACCGTCCAGGAGATTCTGCTTATGAGACGGGCTATTCATCCAACCATTCACAACATCTGTGCTTGTCACAAAACCATAGGCTAGGTTCTCACCCGCTTTCTTGTATTCATACCCTGCATTGGTGATAAACATCCATGGCGCTGAACCATCAGGAGATGTATGCGACCAGTAGTCGTGCGCAGCCATATCGTAGGCCTTTGCCTGAGCCGCTTGCGATAGCTCGTTGTTAAGTGCAAGTGCTGAGCCGCCATTTGCAAGGCGCTGGTTATTGGTAGCATCCAAAAGACTCGTGACGCTAACACTCGTTGCGTATGGCAGCACACCCTTATTAAAGAAAGTCCTCTGCCACGGCTGCCAGATAGCCAAAATCAGCATGACTATCATCATCAATGGCAAATACGGCCAGTAGACTTTGACGTATTCTTTGGTATGTTTGTGTTTCGGCGTAAGAGATGTGTGCTTTGTCTTACGCGCCTTTTGGGCAGGCATAAGCATATTGTATCATTTTTTAGAAAGGTGAGGGTCTTTTTCCTATGTCTGTCCTAAATATTGGCTTCTTTTCATCAAAACGCAACCGCTCTATGACTGCATAGGCTCTGTCTCTTGCGATGTCAATGCTCGGGCCGCTACCAGTAACACCAAGCACCCTGCCAGCAGTAGAATAATACTCATCGCCCTGCTTAGTAGTACCAGCATGGAAAATTGTGACATCTTCATTAGTACTATCAAGCCCTGTGATTTTCTGTCCAGGCATCACGGGATCGGGGTATCCTTCGCTTGCAGCAACCACACAGACAGAATATCCCTCATGCCAGTCAATCCGCTCTGTATACAAATGACCATTTACGGCGGCAACTAAATGCTCTAGTAGATCAGACTTCATGCGCTGCATAAACACCTGTGTCTCTGGGTCACCAAATCGAGCATTGTATTCAACTACCTTTGGGCCGTCGGTGGTTACCATATGTCCAGTAAATAGTAGGCCTTCAAAGCTCGTAGCATCGAGTAGCGGTTCTACACTACTGCGCGCAGCCTCACTAATCTGGCTAGCATCAAACCACGGTACAGGGGCGATTGTGCCCATGCCACCGGTCATTGGACCAGTATCACCATCACCTAATTGCTTGTGATCTTGCGCAGAAATAAATGTTTTGTAAATACCTTGGCTACAAATATCGTGCTCCGAAATCTCCTGGCCTACCAAAAACTCCTCAACAATAACCCTGTCACCCGAAGCGCCAAACCGATCTAGCAACATCATCTCCCTAAGCACACGACTTACATCGCCTCTCTCGCGGCAAATTGTTACACCCTTACCGTCGGCAAGGCCATTTGCTTTTACAACATAAGGCAGCTGCCGGCTATCACAGTGCTCCTGTGCCGCTGTATACTCATCAAATACTTCGTACTTAGCAGTTGGTATGCCTGCATACTTCATAATGTCCTTCGCATATGAGCGATCACTTTCAATACGTGCTTGTTGTTGTGTCGGCCCAAAAGCAGCGACACCATGTGACCTAATCACACCAACGACACCGTTCGCAAGCAGTCGATCCATTCCCACGACCGCTAAGTCTATATCGTACTCGCCACAGAATTCACCAATCTCCTGGGAGTCATCAAAGTCTACTGCACAGTTCTCTCCAATATCTTCAGTACCTCCGTTGCCAGGTGAAAATACGATATTCCCGATCCTCTCTGCTTGAGCAAGCTTATACCCAAGCGCATGTCCTCTGCCACCAGCATCCAAAACCCATACGTTCAGCGTCTCTTTTGTCTCCAGTTCAGGATACGGTAAAGTCTCTGCCATCTATTGTTATTGTACTGCGTTTCGTATTTACTTAACAATTGTTCTCTACGGCACAAAGCGCAGGTGGTACATCGCCATCGTGGCAGCCTCTACTACATTGAACGATTCTTTGCTCCCGAACATTGGTATTTCAACTATCAAGTCACAGTGTTGCATAAGCTCAGGGTCGATACCGTCAACTTCTCTGCCTAACAATACGGCGACCTTTTTGGACGGTGTAAACTCAGGCAATGATACCGAGTTTGGCGCTTGCTCTAGTGCTACCACGGTGTAGCCCTGTTGTTTGAGCTCTGCGATGAGCTTGATTATGTCCTGCGCGTGCTTCCATGCGCTCTTTTCGGCCCCGAGTGCGGTTTTGCTAATCTGCTTGGTTAATTTCTGTGCAATGTGCGGTAAGCGCGTATCGTTTGCGACACTTGGGTACGGAGTGTAGCCTGATATATAGACCGTTACCCCAAGACCCTCAGCAGTTCGAAGCAAGGAGCCCACATTGTGAGTGCTGCGCATATCATGGGCAATAACTATGCAGTTAGTTTCTTGGCTCATTGTACTTTGACGTTTTGTTTGCCAGCAATGGTTTTGAGTTTCTCGAGCACGGTTGTATCCTCGTTAACGCCTGACGGTAATTTGATGGCTTGCTTCTGTGCATCTGTACCGACAACGAGCACAACCTCTAGTGCCCCAGCGTGGCTATCGATAGTCTGTTTAAGGTCAACGAGCAGCTTGCTATTACTAGAATCTACAATACGTATATACAGTCGTTTTGGTGCGTCCTGCATTGGCTTTGCTGCTGATGTGCGTTTGGATGTAGCAGCAGGCTTTAATTCGCGTGGTTTTTTGCCAGTCGGTGTATATGCGGCAGCTTGTTCTGGCGTGACTTCGCGAGCATCATCCACCATAACTTTGACTTCACCTGTCATATTGCCATCCTTGTCCTCTGCATTCACTTTGCCCTTTGCCAAAATGATTTTGTCACGCTCCCATATTCCTAGTGTTTGTTCATATACACTTGGGAACAAAATTAATTCCATTTCGCTCGTTTCGTCTGAGATCTTCACGAAGGCCATTTTTTTGCCGTTTCGCGTTGTGATTTCCCGCGCATCGATAATCATACCGCCCACGTCTGCCTTGCGGTTGTGGTGTTCAGGCTGAATCGAGCCGAGTGCAACCGTCTTTTCCTGCAAAAAGTTCTTGTATGCTTCGAGCGGGTGACGAGACATATACAATCCCAGCAACTCGCGCTCCCACTGAAGCTGCTCCTGGTCATGAATTTTGGGCACGGATTCATTGAGCTGTAGGAGTGGCGCAGAACGTATTCCCGTATCCTCGGTCGCCCCAAATAGATCAGTCTGCCCGGACTCGGCTTGTTTTTGCATACGTGTTCCGTAGCTCACAAGCACATCGATATTGCCAATTAGTACAGACCTATCAGCAAAATTATCAAATGCACCGGCCTTGATGAGGCTCTCAACGGTTTTGCGATTTACTATTCGCGAATTAACTTTACCAAAAAAGTCCTCCAGACTTGCAAATGCACCATCTTCAGTTCGCGCGCGTATGATCTCCTCAACAGCACCGGCACCAACATTTTTGACAGCCGCCATCCCAAAACGTATCTTTTGCGATGTACTACTTTGGCTCGAAGGCGGGACAACAGCAAACTCTACGAATGACTCATTAACATCAGGTGGCAACACCTGTATACCCATGTGTTTACATTCGGTAATTTCGATCGCAAGCCGATCGGTATCGTCAAAATCACTGGTCATCAGTGCCGCCATAAATGCCGCTGGGTAATGAGCCTTAAGATATGCTGTTTGATAGGCAATGAGCCCATAACATGCTGCGTGACTTTTATTGAATGCATAGTCAGCAAAGCCCTCAACATCATTCCAGAATTTTTCTGCAATGGCCCGCTCAACACCTTGCTTGATAGCGCCGTCGATGATCTTATCTTTCATTTTGATCATCATCTCTCGAATCTTTTTACCAACTGCTTTGCGCAAAGTGTCAGATTCACCACCACTAAACCCGCACATGTCTTTTGCAATCTGCATCACCTGTTCTTGATAAACCATAACGCCGTAAGTAGGCTTGAGTGCTGCCTCCATTTTGGGATGATCATAGGTTACTGGCTCACGTCCGTTTTTGCGGGCAATAAATTTGTCGGTCAGCCCTGCTGTTAGCGGGCCAGGACGGTACAGTGCCACCATGGCAACAATGTCTTCGAAAACGGTTGGTTGTAGTTCCTTGAGATACCGTTTCATACCCGAAGATTCAAGCTGAAAAACCCCAGTCGTATCACCCCGTTGAAAAAGCTCATAGGTTTTGGCATCGTCAAGTGGAATTGTGTTGATATCAATGTCTTTGTTGTAGACACGTTTAATAATACGTAGTGCGTTCTTGATGATGGTAAGGTTGGATAGTCCCAAGAAATCCATCTTGAGCAGACCCAGGTCCTCGACAGGATTCATAGAATATTGCGTGGCAACTACACCTTTTTGTGCCATTTCGAGTGGAGCAAACTTCACAAGCTCGTCTGGGGCTATCACCACGCCAGCTGCATGAACACCATGACTACGGATTGTACCTTCGACACGGACTGCAAGGTCAAAGACACGTTTTGCCTCCTTGTTTGACTCATACTCACGTTTGAGATCCGCATCTTTCTTGAGCGACTGCTCAAGTGGTATGTGTCGCCCTTGCACTGGTGGTGGGATCATTTTGGCGAGACGATCTGATTCTGCGTAGGGTACCTGCAGAACACGCGCAACATCACGAACAGCGTTACGTGCTGCCATTGTTCCGAATGTCACAATATTTGCCACACGGTCAGTGCCATACTTATCAACACAATATTGAATAACTTCATCACGTCGTGAGTCCTGAATATCAATATCGATATCAGGCATCGAGATACGATCTGGGTTTAGAAATCGTTCAAAGAGTAAATCGTACTTAAGTGGATCAAGTTCGGTAATCTTAAGTGAATAGGCAATGATTGATCCAGCAGCAGATCCACGACCGGGCCCAAACACGATTCCCTTGTCTTTCCCCCAGCCAATAAAATCAGCAATGATTAAGAAGTACCCGTTAAAGCCCATGTCATTAATCACCCCTAGCTCATACTGAGCTCGCTCAACAACGTGCTGAGGCAAGTGCTTTTTGGCTGCGGCTATGGTTAAGGTCTCGGCGTCTGCTTCGGACACACCACCATAACGCCACGCGAGACCACGATAAACTGACTTCTCTAAATACGAGCGTTCTGTTTCTCCTTTGGGCACTGGGAACTTGGGGATTAAAATCTTACCGAGTTCAATATCTACATCACATTGGTCTGCAATTCGCCGTGTATTGGTGATCAAACTAGGGTGATCTTTGCCCCACCGTTTGATAATTTCCTTGGGGTCAGTGACATGAAGATGAAAATCTTTCAAACTCATACGATTTTCATCACTCAAAAATGAGCCAGTCTGTACGCACAGCAAGATCTCGTGCGCTTCTTGGTCCTCATGTCGTAGATAGTGAGCATCACAGGTGAGCACGCCCGGGATATCGAGTTCTTCAGCAAGCTTTAAGGTAGCCTCAGTTACTTCGACCTGCTCTTGCCAGTAGGAGGGATGATCGATGTGCCCGTGGTCCTGGACCTCGAGGTAATAACGATCGCCAAAGATTTTCTTATACCAGGCTGCTACTTCTTTTGCCTTTTGGTATTGGCCGTGCCGCAAAGCATCGCCAACCTCACCACCAATACAGCCACTTAGTACAATGATTCCTTCGTTGTACTTTTCGAGCAGTTCGTGATCTACTCTTGGTCGATAGTAAAATCCATCAAGATTTGCAATGGTCGAAAGTCGCATTAGATTCTGGTAGCCCGTATTGTTCATAGCAAGCAAGGTAAGGTGGAAGTTTGGCTTGTCTTTGCCTGGATCTTTATCAGTATGCTTACGGGCAGCAACGTATGTCTCCATGCCAATTATCGGCTTTACTTGGTTAGCATGGGCTGTTTTGTAGAATTCGATTGCGCCAGACATCGTGCCATGGTCGGTGATTGCAACTGCCTGCATACCAAAATCCTTCACTGCATCCATGAGAGCTGGAATTTTGGTTAAACCATCGAGGAGACTGTACTGAGTATGGTTATGCAAATGTACAAAGTCTATTGGAGAGATCTTTGAATCTGTTCGAACATTTTTGGGCAACTTCGTAGATTTACCTCTGGCCTGAGGTTTACTCTGCTTGTCAGCGGACTGACTAGCTGTAGTCACTTCACGTTTGTTCACCTCTTAATTATAGGAAAACTAGCAGTGATTTACGACCACAGTTCTGTTGTAAATTTATGCAAGCTAGCTTTTGAGATATTCGAGGAGGTGACTTTTGGCCTTTTTGGCTTCTTGTATTGCCTTGTCGAGTTCTTTTTGGTCTGTCTCGCCACTCTTGAGTGCGCTGATCATTTCTTTGACTTTTTGTTGTTTGTCCTGTGCAACTACTAGTGCTTCGTCAAAGCCTTTTTTGGCTTTCTCCCCCTGTTGCTTGGCAAGCTTTTTGCCTTTTGTGATGAGTTCGCCTAGTTCACCCTGTAGTGCCTTAAGTTGCTTCTCGGCTTCGCGCTTGGCCTTGTTTGCGGTGTTTTTGATATCCTGACGGGTTTCTTTACCGCTCTTTGGTGCTGTCAAAATACCGGCTACAAAACCTGCTGCTGCACCAACAAGTGCTCCAATTGCTAGTTTTTTGCCTGTATTGTTGTTATCTTTGTCGTTTCCCATAGTTACTCCTTTGCGTAATACACTTGCGCGTATCCTAGTCTCTATCTTTATCTTTTTTTGATGCGTAGTCTGTAACTTTGCTCACAATATTGCTAATCATACTCGTTATTGCCACCGGTGCTGCTGATTTTCGGAAAAACCCACTCACCGCCTCGACATCGTCCACAACTTCCTCGGCCTTAGCTGTAAGTTGGCGGAGCTGCTTGACCAGCTTAATCACAAAAACTACGAGCACGATACTCAGTACGAGTAGTATGGCTAGAGTTATTGACAAAATAATGACAAGTATTTCAAATGCGTCCATGTGTGTATATTACCCCTCTTTTAGTCTTTGCTCAAGGTACTCCCTGAATTGTGGTCCAATTTTGGGATGAATAAGCCCTGTATCCGCCAAAGCGCGCAGGTAGCCAAGTTTGCTGCCAGTGTCGTGATACACGCCGTCAATATTACAACAATAGACAGCGTCCGCTTGCGCCAACGCGTTAATTGCTTCGGGAAGCTCAATTTCACCGCGCGCACTCACATTTTTCTCAGAAATATATTGTAGTATATCCGGTGTTAGTAGGTAGCCCCCAACCGAAGCAATATCGCTCGGTGTTTCTGTCTCGCCCGGTTTCTCAATCAGACCTTCAATTTGATAAACTTTGTCATTCAGCTGTTTGCCAAGCTTGACCATGCCGTATTTATCGGCGTCCCTTTTATCCACCTTCTGGGTAGTGATAACTGATTTGCCTGTTTGTTGGTATACATCGAGTAGTTGCTGCGCTCTCGGTACGTTTCCCCTGAAAAAATCATCACCAAAAAATACAAAAAACGGTTCGTTACCCAGCAGGTGTGCGGCATTCAGCACTGGGCGAGCATTGCCTTTGGGCAAGCCTTTTTGGCGAATATACACAAAGTTAGCGAGGTCACCAATCTTTTGGATTTCGTCGGCTAGCTCACCCTTGCCACTCCTGCGCAAATCGTCTTCTAAATCTAATGAGCGATCGAAGTGATCTTCTATTGCCCGCTTAGTCGAGCCAGTGACGATAATAATATCAGTTACACCGGCTGCAACTGCTTCTTCGACAATTAGCTGGATCACCGGCTTATCAATAACCGGCAGCATTTCTTTGGGCATAGCCTTGGTCTGTGGCAAAAACCGCGTGCCCAAGCCAGCGGCTGCTATAATCGCCTTTCGTACGGGTTTATGCTTATCCATCAACACGTATTATACCAGCGAACTTGGTATTTTTATGATCGAGCAAAAAGTTAATATTGCACATTCGAGTTGGCACTAACTAAAAAAGAGTTCGTCACCAACACTAATAGTAGATGTCTCGACCTCTTCAGTTGGCACAGCATAAACGCCAAATACCGGTGTATTGCTGGGGTCTTTTTCTAATCCCCTGTACAGTTTCGGTATGTCTTTCATGTTTTGTCCCGTTTCCTGATCAAAGCCAGGTACTGGGCAACGAGGAGTTGGCTTTACTACTTCCAGTACTGCCCCACCAATCTGAATACATTTGCCCACCCATTGATTCTCCTCAAACGGTTCCAGATCACCATCCAGCACAATATTTGCACGGAATCGGTCGGAACCAAACTGAGTAGTGCCTGCTCTCTCTTGCAAAGCACGTACTGAAGCTTCTGATACTATATGGATCGGTCGCACCTTCCGGTCGCGAGGTCTAATACCCCTCCCACGGGCCCATTCCATTGTCTTTTGCGCCAACCAAAGATTTGGTGCGCCCAAAAAATTAGTTATATATGCACTGTTTCCGGCTGACTGTCGAATGCATGGTGTATCTGTGCCGAACTCATTAACGATGCAGTCTGGGTCGCCACCCCAAAATGTCATTTCTGTACCTTCTTCATCGTCTGGCACACCGATATAGAACCATTTATCAGCGGATCCACTATCAATAAAAAATGCATCGATTTGCGAAAGCTTTGGCTGCTGTTTCTGGCCAACGCGGTTTTTTTCTCCTGCAGGAACCTCAGGATCATACAGTACTAGCATGCGGTCACCCAAGATGCCACCTGGCAATACAGTGGCACTTCTCAGTTCTTCGGCATGTGCTCCCGTCAAGGGATATCTAGAAAGTCCTCTTACCTCTATCATGAGTTTGTATTATACACCAAGGTGCTTCTTGAGGAGTTTTTGGGCCAGACCTGGGTTGGCTTTGCCCCGGGATTCTTTCATAACCTGGCCAACCAAATATCCGATAGCCTTCATCTCGCCATTTCTGACATCATCAGCGGCCTGGGGGTTATCATGAATAACCTGCTCGACTATCTTTTCGATCTCGCCCTCATCTGATACCTGTAGAACATCGTGCTCCTTGGCAATTGTTAGTGGATTCTTTTCTTCATGAAGTAGTAGTGCTGCCAAAACAACCTTTGCGCCTGTGGAGCTGACTTGATCGTCGTCAACCAGTTTTACGAGTTCTACAAGAGGTTCTGCATACGAATTGGTAATAACTTCCCACGACAGCTTTTCGTCAGCGACTAAGGCCTGCACTTCGCTCGCAAGCCAATTTGCTATGCGCCGAGAAGTACTGGGTTCATATTTATCCATGATGTGTAGCATAAGATTTCCAGCTGGAAGAGCATCTACAATTGTCTCGACAGCCGACTCATCCAAATCGAGCTTGCGGAGTTTTGCACGCAAAACTTCTGGCATAATCGGCATGTTTTTTTCGATGTTTCTAATGTATTCATCGTCTAGAACGATTGGTGGTATATCAGGCTCAGGCATGTATCGGTAGTCGTGAGCTTCCTCTTTACCGCGCTGTGATGTGGTCTTTTGCTTGGCATCGTCCCATCCACGTGTTTCTTGTACGATCTCTTGGCCCTTGTCCAGCAATTCACTCTGGCGCTTGATTTCGTACTCGACTGCTTTTTCAACACTTTTGAATGAATTAAGGTTCTTGGTTTCGGTGCGTGTGCCGAGCGTTTTGGGATCGCTACTAAGACTTACATTTACGTCAAATCGCATGTTGCCATGATACAAATCGACATCTGATACATCGGCGTATTTCATCAGTAAGTATAGCTCTTTGGCATAGGCTTTGGCCTCAGCAGCAGTATGCATGTCTGGCTCCGAAACGATCTCTAGAAGTGGTGTACCGGCTCGGTTCAGGTCAACCAAGCTGTAATCTGCGCCAGCAGGGTGAGTGTTCTTGCCCGCATCCTCTTCCAGGTGAGCACGTGTCACTCCAATTTTGCGCTTTTTGCCATCAACCTCTATGTTGACATGCCCACCGATAATAACTGGTTGGTCGAACTGCGTAATTTGATAGCCTTTGGGCAAATCAGGATAAAAATAGTGTTTGCGATCAAACTTGCTGTAGTGCGCTGGTGATGTACCGAGAGCAAATGCCGCCTGACATGCTAGCTGAACTGCCTTTTCGTTCAACACGGGCAAAGCGCCGGGCATGCCAAGACAAATATGGCTAATAAGCGTGTTGGGCTTTTTGCCGCGCGCATCGTTATCAACACCGGCAAACAGCTTAGTTTTAGTCTTAAGCTGCACGTGGCACTCTATGCCAATCGTCGGCGTGTACTTGCTAGCCATTGGTACGCTCCGATGATTTTGGCAAGGCTCCGAGGTCTTGCAAAGCTTGGCCGATCGCAACAAGTGCTTGTTTGACATCGTTCTCTCTCAATCGGGTTGCAGGATCTTCATGAACTTTTCTGGCAAGTTTATGCGCGATCCACACGCTTTCATTAGCTGTTAGAACCTTTTGCGCATTCGTAAGTCGCTCGACCATACTCTGGCCCTTGAACCCTCGCTT
>JAGQNJ010000015.1 GCA_020428115.1 Candidatus Saccharimonadota bacterium | reverse complement strand
CGCTGCTCTTGTATTTGGTAACAGCAATAGCAATACAGATCAGTTGTTGGGCATTGGCAAGCAGCAAACCGAGCTAATTCGCATTGCAAGTGTCGGCGAACAAAAGGCCACTGGCGAAACAGCTAAAAGCCTCGCTATCAATACCAAGCTTACTATCACCTCTCAGCAAACCGCACTTAGTAACTACCTCAAAAGTAATGGCAAGAAGAAGCTCTCGGCCAAGGACCTAACGGGGGCCGAAAACAGTGATGCAAATACCCAGCTCGCAAATGCAGAGACCAACGGGCGGTTTGATGATGTATTTATCGATGTTATGAACGAAACTCTTGCCGATTACCAAGCCTCTCTCAAAAACACCTACAGCACGGTTAGTGGTAATACCGCCAAACAACTACTCTCCACGGACTACGAGCAGGTATCGATACTACTCGGGCAAAACGATTAAAACTGTGGTGTTGGCTGGTCGTCTTGGGTAACCAAATTATAGGAGTGCCTGATGAGATCTTGTACTTCATTCCAGCTTAGCTGCCCACTGAGTACAATAGTATTCCAGTGTCGCTTGTTAAGATGATAGCCCTCCATGACACTCTCGTATTTTTCGCGCAGGTGCTTTGCAAGAGTTGGGTCGCACTTTAGGCTTATGCGGACAGGGTCGCTGCCCTCACTAATTAGCGCAAACATCTTATCCTGAACTTTGTATACGGCGACCTCTTTGCCAAACGGATAATCCAATGTGGCGTTTGGCATGCTCAGAACGTATTCTTCAACTTCTTTATGACTTATCGCCATGTTTCTTGAACCAGTCTAGGTAATATTCGAGTTCGGCGATAGAGCCCTGGATGTCCTCGAAGGCGCGGTGTACTTCAGGTTTACCAAACTTCAATCCAAACCGAGCCTGCATGTACACCTTCCAGGCGCTCACATCCAGCATTCGATAATGCAGCTTGATGTCGAGCGCGGGCATACCGGCCTTGATGAATAGTCGATCGTTATAAATTGAATTACCTGCTAGGATTGCAGGTTCATCACCAAAATGCTTCTCAACCAGGCGAATAAGCTGCTGCTCTACCTCATCAATGGGCTTACCGTGCTCAAGATTCTTGAGGAAATCATCCCGGTTCTTTGTATAATCTTGCCACCAGGTATTTTGCTGCATTCGTTTGACCACTACATCTTTGGGCTGCCGAACGCGCGCTTCGTAACTCTCAAGTGTCTTGAAATGCACATCAGTGATTTCTGCTGCAACTTCCAAAATGACGTCCTTGGCTGGGTCTAGGCCAGTCATCTCCAGATCAACCCACAAAAACTTAGTTGGTATCACGTCTTTTTTCTTCATCCCGTAGTAGATCCCCAAGAACTAAAGTTAACCATAGTGAAAAAATCATACAGGCATGTACAATCAACAAAAATTACGTCTACACGTTTGTTTTGCAAAGCAACTTGGGGGCTCACTACAGGATTCATCAGAAAGCATTATAGCCTATTTTTTGGTTTTATCAGGAGTAAACTCCAGGGCACACGAATTAATACAGTACCGTTTGCCCGTCGGCTGCTCTGGCGCATCATCAAATACATGACCCAAATGGCTGCCGCACTTAGCACACACCACCTCTGTACGCTCCATACCTAATGAGCTATCAGGTTCGAGTCTCACACTGGCTGCATTGGCAACATCATAAAAGCTTGGCCAGCCACTCCCCGAGTCAAATTTGGTGTCACTACCAAATAACTTTGTGCCACACGCGGCGCAAACATACGAACCATCCTGCTTGTTATGAAGCAGCGCACCCGAAAACGGAGGCTCAGTAGCCTTTTCGCGCATCACAGCATATTGCTGTGGTGTTAACGCTTGCTTCCACTTGTCACTGGTCATTTCTTTTTGTCTAGTTTATCGAGCCGTAGCCACTTGAACACAAAATAAATCACAGCTGCAATGATCAAAAAATCAATCAATGCGTACACGAATAGCCCCCAGCCAAACACCGCCGTTTGACTACCGACAGTTACGGTAAATGTCCTGCCAACGAGGCTACCACCTCCCGGCAATACAAGCCCAACCAGCGGATTAATAAACCCGTTGGTCAGTGCATCAACCAAGACCCTTGCCTGGGTGCCAACGATAAATCCAATCGCCAGGCCAACAATACCCTGTTCTCGGACAAAATCTATAAACCCTGCTGTTTGCTCCTTGGCTTTGGCCTTCACCTTGTGGTGTGGCTTTGGCTTCTTGGTACCATCGTCACTTGCCATAGACTCGCCTACTGCCAAACGGCCAAAATTGCTCCCATAACGCCAAGCGCTAAGACGTCACCACCTAAATTGATCCATACAAGAGATTTGCTACGTTGTTCAAACAAAACATTCATGACTTTGTTTGTTGTGATGAATGCAAGTGCAATCAAGATACCAAATGTTGCTCCCTGCAATGCAGTAGTGAGCGCCAGTGGCTGTACCAGCACACCAAGTGCAACTGCCGTGACAAACACAGTGAGAAGCCCAATGATCATCGGCTCTGCCATGCTTGCGCTCTTCATGTCCTTTTCTTTGAGTCCAATAGCCTTCATCCAAGGCTTACCCATGATGGCCTGTGAATACCAGACTGCACCAACACCAAACCCGGCAAGCGTGGCAACCACCACGGCTATCCAGTTTAAGTTACTTATGTAATTCATGAGCGTTTCCATGCTCATCCCTCCGTTTAGTTATATGCCAATTATAGCAGACATAGCTGTTTAGCTATCATCCGAGAAAATCAAGCAGTTAAAAGCCTGGTACGCTACATTTTCTCGGGCACCGGAATGCCAAGAATATCGAGACTCGTACTCATAACCTCAGAAACTAGTGTAAGCAACCAGAGACGAGCTTGGCGCGCTGGCTCGTCTGATTCGAGAACTCGTACCTTTTCGTAGTAACGATTAAGCTCCTGAGCGAGGCCGTACACGTAATGTGCGAGTTTTTGTAATTCATAGGTATCGTGCAGCTCCATGATAAGTCCCGGAAACTGCGCCAGCTCAAGTAACAAGGCGTGCTCCTCGCTCCAGTCGTATTCCTTGTTGGGCTTCGGCGCTCCGTGCAGATCAGCCTTTTGCAAGATACTCTGTATTCGGACGATTGCGTACTGTACAGCCGGGCCAGAAAAACCATGCACATTAAAAATTGATTCCCAATCAAACAATATGCCGGTCTTCCTGTCGGCCTTAAAATCTAGGAATTTTATTGCGCCAAGCGCCACCGCATCTGCATCGTTTGCCGTTCCATCCTTAGTCAGTTCGACTGCTTTTGCTTGGGCAGTGTCGAGCAGTTCCTCAAGAAGCACCACACCCTTTCGTGAGCTCATTTTCTCGCGCTCGCCCTCGTCATTGAGCTGGTCGACGATTCCGTGCCATAAGTGCACAATTGTATCTTTGTACCCTGCCTTTTTGGCTAGTGCCTTCAGTTGCTCGAAGTAAAATACTTGCTCTTGCCCGGTGTGAATGAATACTTTGCTGGGGTTCCAGTGCTTTTGGCGATACTCAATTGTTGCAAGATCAGTTGTCGCGTACAATGCTGCACCATTTGCCTTGCGAAGCATGATTGGCGTATCAATACCAACGTCATCCAGCGGCACGATAACCGCACCCTCACTGTGCTTGGCAATACCTTTTTTGAGCAGCTCATCAACCAGTTCCTGTCCCCGTTTTACATAGTGTGACTCGCCGAGCTCTTCGTCGGTTTCGATACGAAGTCGATCCATTACGTGGTGCATATGGTCAAGTGATATCTGGTTGAACTGTTTACTATATGCCTTTGCTTCTTTATCGCCGTGCTCCAGCTTAACCAGCCAATCCTGTACTTCGTCGGCAGTTTTGGTTACGCCTTGCTGCTTTTCGTGCTTCATGTCGGCAGTAATAGCAATATATACCCGCGCAAGTTCATAGACACCGTCCTGCTGTAATTTGTCCTTTGAGCTATAACGCAAAAAGCCAACTACCCACTTACCAAACGGGGTGCCATAATCACCAATGTGGTTGTCTCGAATGACCTTGTAGCCGCATCGCTCCATGAGCTTGTATAGTGCCCAGCCCTGCAATGCCGAACGTATATGGCCAACACTAAATGGCTTTGCCATATTCGGGCTTGGGAACTCACATATGATGGTACTTCCTTTGCCAATATCATTGCTGGCAAAGCCTCGTGGATCATTCGTGACATGATCGCTAAGCGCGCGTACCAGTGATGTATTGGTCAAACGAATATTAATAAAGCCCGGCCCTGCTACCGCAACACTATCTATCAAATCATTTGTCGGCAAACTATCCAGAATTTTTTCGGCAACTGCACGAGGATTTTGACCGACTTTTTTGGCAAGCTGCAGGGCAACGTTGCAGGCAAAATCACCAAACTGCGGATCGGTGCGCGTAAGCTCAATGTCTACCGATTCATCATATGCTGCTTGCACTGCCCTAGACAGTACGTCTCGAACCTCATTCATGGAAACTAGTATATAACAGATTAGGATTGTTCACTACGGGCAATAAGCTTGACCAGCTCGTAGACCACAGCATAGACACTAATAAGCACCACACTAAAAACGAGTGTAATAAGATACGTCTCGCCATGTAGAATCGGATTGATAACTCTCTCAGATAAATCAAACAGTATGCCGGCCGGATTAAGAATAATATCCCATGTGTTCCAGCGCAGGTAGCGACCAAGATAAATCGCGAAGCCACAAGCAATAAATACTGCACCGATGATCGCATTGCTTGCCCGCGCAGATAGTCGTTTGAGCAGCTGCATATGCACAATGTAAACACTGATGTAACCGAGAATCAGCCCGTTGATTACAAATGAGCTGATCATGGCTATGTCATACAGGACTGCTGTATCCCCTGAGCTTTGCAAGTGGATCAGGTCGCTCATGATATAAAAACTATTCGGCAAAAATCCAAGCCACAGTATTGTAAGACCGATATTTTGCCAGCTGAGCCAGGGTCGAGCATGAAGACTAAGCCGTAAGCCAAGGGCAAAAAGTAGAGGCAACCATGCTAGGAACAGATTCCATGCCAAAAACCAAAACTTGTAGCTATCGCTCACAACAAACCGTGCCACAAGCAGTACAATGCTGACCGCTGAGGCAAAAAACAGCAAGCCGAGTAGCTGCAGTGTGAATGGCAGTGTTGGTCGTTTGTTCTTTGAATCTGGTTTCGTCCGTTGAGACATGGCATATATTATACCTGTTCTTTATAATGATGGCATGGACATGGTACTCGACAGATGCAAACATGCACTGCGTGCAGTGGTACGACAGTTTGCTCGTGGCCTCAACCGCGTAACACGCGGCCACATACACCCCAATACTGTTACGCTCATTGGCCTCGCCATGCACATCCCCATTGCTTTGGCCATTGCGGCCAATATGCGCATTACCGCAGCTCTCCTATTGGTCATATTTGGCCTATTTGACACGCTGGACGGCGAACTGGCACGTTTACAACACCGCGCCAGCGCGGCTGGTATGCTACTAGATTCCACAACAGATAGAATGAAGGAAGTTATTCTGTATATGGGTGTTGCTACTAACTTTATTATTGCCGAACAGCCCTGGTTTTGTGTTTGGGCAGTTGCAGCCGTTGGCGGCTCCCTACTCGTCAGTTATGTTAATGCCTGGGGTGAGGTTGTACTTGCACAGAAGCCCGCATCCAAACATGCCGTCAACCAAACCTTCCGTGGTGGGCTCATGCGCTTTGAGGTACGCATGGTTTTTCTAATTATCGGCCTACTTAGCAACCAGCTCGCCATAACTGTCGTAATTATTGCCGTACTCGTCTGGATTACAGCGTTTCAGCGACTAGTCGGTATCTATAGAAGGGTCCAAGCATGATCAAGGTTGACCTACATACCCACTCCAGCGCATCACCCGATGGTGGACTCACCCAGCAGGATTACATGCAACTTATCGGCGATAACGTATTGGACTACGTAGCAATCACAGACCATAATGCTGTGCATTTTGCGCTCGAGCTGCAGGCTGCACTTGGAGATAAAATAATCGTCGGTGAAGAGGTTATGAGTGACGAGGGTGAGATAGTTGGCCTGTTTTTACGATCAGAGGTACGCGCTGGTATGCCACTGCGCGCGACTGCCGAGGCTATCAAAGCACAAGGCGGGCTCGTATACATCCCACATCCATTTGAAACCGTCCGTAAAGGTGTGAGCGAAAAATCGCTCGATGCTATTGCAGATCTTGTAGATATCGTAGAAGTCTATAATGGTCGTGCTGTCGTCCAGAACCGAGGACCGCAAGCTGCCGTCTGGGCACGCCTACACCAAAAAGCAACTGCCGCCAGCAGTGACGCTCACGGCAGCAAGGGTGTTGGTACGGTGTACACCACGATTAAGCAAGCACCCACGGCCTCGAACCTCGTCTCGGCATTACAAACTGGCCACAGGACCATGCACCGCCCACCCCTGCGCAGCCTGTTGTATCCAAAAGTTCATCGATTGCGCAAGAAAGTTGGCCGCAATCATGGGTGACATACTGTTTGCCCTGTGGTTTTTCCTGCCCGCTGGACTAGCCAATACCGCCCCCGTTGCCGCCAAACATATTCCCTACCTAAAGGACTTCAAAACACCTCTCGATTTTGGCAAGCACTGGCGCAACAAGCGTATCTTGGGCGATAACAAAACATGGCGAGGCCTCCTGTTCGGCATTGTGATTGGTGTTGTTGTGGTTTGGATTCAGCAGTTATGTTACAGCAACTTCCACTGGACCCAACAAATTAGCCAAGACGTCGACTACAACGCACTCAACCCAATCATTTTGGGCAGCCTCTTTGGTGCAGGTGCATTACTCGGTGATGCCATCGAAAGCTTCTTCAAACGCCAAGCACACGTTGCCCCAGGCGAAAGCTGGTTTCCGTTCGACCAAAGTGATTACATACTCGGCGCACTCCTCGCAAGTAGCCTCATTGTTACGCTAAGCCTACAACAGTACGTGGTTATCTTTGTGATTTGGTTCTGCATGCACTTATTGTCGGTGTATGTAGGCTACATACTCGGTGTACGCGATAAACCCATCTAGGCCAGTTCCTTCTTGAGCTTTTCAATAAGATCCACAGGGGTTGGATTTAAACCATTTAGAAGTGCGGTGTATAGACTCACAAAATCACCAAGCACCACGGTCCACAAAAGCTGTTCTAGAATATCCTTGCCTTCGGCCTCGACAGTTATTGGCTGCGGCCGCTTACCTGATAGAAGCTTGGCAGTTATATCAAATCGCTTCTGTACCTGCGGATGATCAAGCGAGCTACGCAAATCAATCACTGCATAGGGCTTGTCAACAGGATGGCTGCTCCACCCCAAGAATTCATTGTGATTAAATTCTGGGAGTTGATTGCACCAGGCAATATTTTTCGCGTTTTCGTTAAAACTAATCTTCCACTTATATGCGGCTGGAAACAGTAATGGCCCTGCGTATATAACTGGCGACTTGCCGACAACATCAAGTGCAATCTGCTTGGCAATATTCTGCTTTGATGGAACGTCTGGGCGCCACTGTTCAACTGTATGCTGCAAGAACTCTGCCTGCGACTCCAAGGTTTCGGCGGCATTCTGCGTAATGCCAGCAGCATCCAAAATAGTCGCAAGCGCCTTGTAGTTATACAGCGTCGCATACCGAGGTTGTAGCCCGGTTGGCAAGGTCGCAACTGGATAGCCACGCTTTTCGGCACGCTCAAGAAGCGCACCACCAGAGCTTATGATAGCTATCTGCGCATCCTTTTGCCCTGCCTGATCAAGCGCCGAGAGTGTTTCTTCGGTGTTTCCTGAGTAGCTCGATGCAATAAACAGGGTATTGGGGCCAACATACGCGGGAATATCGTAGGTGCGCACAATTTCAAATGGCATATCATACGCCGGCCAAGTAGTACTTAGCAGCGCGGCCAAGGCCGAGCCACCCATGCCTGCGAAGACGATGTTCTCAATTTTACTGGCGTGCGCCCCCTGCCAAGAAACCGTATAGCTGTGCGCTAGCTGTTGCCATTGCTTTTCGGCAACACCGAGTGCGTCTTGCCCATCTTTTTGATGTATGTACTTTAGATCGTCTATCATATACTCCCCGTAGTTTTACTACGCTTAGTATATGTCATTTTGCGCCTAGGTTCACTCTTTGGCGACTGATATTCTGTTGTGTATCAACATTCCGAGCAGCGACACTACAACAAATAACGCGACAACGTCACCAGGGCCTGTGTCTGGTACACGCGCACCACTCGGGGTATTCTGAACTGGTTCATCACTACCTGGCAACTGCGCTGGCTCTGGATTAGGCTGTGCTGTAGTAGGTGCTTGTCCACTGTCTGCCGCATCAGATGTCGCCTGTTCCGAGCTACCCGTGGTTTGGTCCACTGTTTGTGGCTGAGTTTGTGTTGTCGGCGCGTCCGTAGATTCTGACTGCGTAAACCGCTGCCATACCCACCGCCCTGCAAAGTACAGTACCAGCGTGAGCACTACGGTCACAGCAATTGTAGCAAGGGCAAGCAACCACGCGATGCCTACACGCTGTTTGCGCACAGACGCTTTATAATCCTCTACTTCTTTTGGAAGTGTTGATTCTTCACGCTGCTTGCGACCGAAGGGCCAAACTTTCATACAAAACTCCGCTTATATGCCTATAATACGACAATCGTCAGATTTTGCAATACCTCTCTGTTTGACCAGGCTTAGCTACATCATGCCGCCCATGCCCATGCCGCCTGCGCCGGCGGCTGGTGCGGGCTCGTCCTTTGGTATCTCGACAACCAACGCTCCCATAGTCATGGCAGTGCCAGCAATGGAGCTTGCATTCTGAATTGCTTCTTTGGTAACACGTGCCGGGTCCACGATACCCTGTGCCTTTAGATCGACAACCTTGCCTGTATTGACATCTACACCCTGGCCAGCTTTTGCATTCTCTACCTTATCAAGCAATGCCGAACCATTTAGCCCTGCATTGGCCATGAGCTGCAAGAACGGCTGTACCAGCGCCTGCTTGAGTAGTGAGGCGCCTGCACCCTGCGCTGTTGTCGTGTCATCGGCTATGCTGCTTGCAAGCGTAACAAGCGTAACACCACCACCGGGTACGATACCTTCATCAAGCGCCGCTTTTACGGCAGCTACCGCATCATCTACGCGGAACTTCTTCTCCTCTATCTCAGTCTCTGTGGCGCCACCAACCTTAATGACAGCTACCTTGCCCTGCAACGCCGCGCGTCGCTTGTCGTAATTCTCTTTGTCGTACTCGCTCGAGGCATGTTCTGCCTGAGCAACAATCTGCGCAATACGTTCCTTGACTGCAGATTTTGACCCAGCACCCTCGATAATTGTGGTTTCGTCTTGGGTCACAATAACCTTGCGCGCACTTCCGGCAACATCGGTATCGACACTCTCGAAACTCATTGCCTGGTCTTCGCTAACAACCGTACCACCTGTCAATGTTGCAATGTCTTGCAAAATTTCCTTGCGACGATCACCAAAGGCAGGAGCCTTAACCGCAACGACGTTGAGCACGCCCTTGAGCTTGTTGAGTATAAGCGTACCTAGTACTTCGCCCTCGATATCTTCGGCAATAATTAGCAGATCTTTTTTGCCAGCCTGCGCCAACTGTTCGAGCACTGGTAGGAATTCCTGCATTGAGCTGATCTTTTTGTCAGTGATCAAGATAGATGGCTTCTCGAGTACAGCCTCCATGCGAGCTGCATCACTCACCATATACGGGCTTACAAAACCACGGTCAAAGGTAAAGCCCTCTACAACTTCAGATTCAAGTTCGAGACTCTGGCCTTCTTCTACGGTTACAACGCCGTCTTTGCCAACACTGTCGATAACGGTTGCGATCAGATTACCAATTTCCGCATCAGCGGCTGAGATAGTGGCAACCTCTGCAACGCGCTTCTTGTTGGCTTTGATATCTTCACGCATACCATCGAGGCGCTTGAGGACCTCATGTGTTGCAGCTTCCAAACCCTTGCGCAACAGCATTGGGTTGTGACCAGCAGCAATCAGCTTATTTGCTTCGTACAAGATGTGGTACGTAAGCACCGTGACCGTTGTTGTTCCGTCACCCGCTACATCGTTCATCTTGCTTGCCGCCTGTTTGATAAGCTCCGCGCCGACCTTGTAGCCAAGCGTCTCGTCATCTTTGTCTTCAATCTCAACACCCTTCGCGACGGTTACACCATCGTGGGTTACCGTTGGCGCACCATAGCTTTTGTCGATAACAACATTGCGCCCCTTGGGACCCATCGTTGTTTTTACTGCGTTATAGAGAATTTCTGCACCCGCGAGCACCCGCGCTCGCGCATCGTCATCATAAAATACCTTCTTTGCCATCTATGAACTCCTTTCGCTATCTAGCGAGTTACTGTCGCGATTATATTTTTGTGGTATACAAGGGTGTACTCTTGTGTCGCAACTTTAACGGTAGTTGCTTCATATTCATTCTTATAAATAACTCGGTCGCCCACTTTGATATCGCCAACAGCGGTGCCAGCGGCCACAACCTTGGCTGTCTTGGGTTTTTCCTTCGAGCTATCGGGCAGATACAGCCCGCTCGCCGTTTTGGTGCTTGGCTCTTCGGCCTGCACAACAACGTATTCTGGCATAGGATTAATAGGTACTCCCACGGCATTCCTCCTGTTAATGTCTAGTGTATGCCAATTGTATACGACCAAATTAGCACTTGCAACCCCCGAGTGCTAATTTATTTCTACGCAACGAGTACTTTCGGCCAGCCCGAAGTTTTGTTGATCATATAATGACTAGTTAGGCCATCTATGAGCAGCTCTGCTTGTGAAGCGTCAATTTGACCATCTTCATACAAACTCATCAGCTTATCAATATACGGATTAAGGACCAGTTCTTCGAAACTCTCCTGCAGTCGTCCCTCACTCAAACCAGCAAAGAATCCAACTCCAAAAATTTTGTCATCGCTACTCGTGTCAATAAGCGATTTCATGAGTTTTTCGATATTATCAACAACGAGCCCAACTGTATCTGGATGCCCTAGAGGCAAGACTGTTAGGTTTTCTGTATCAATTATCCCAAGTTGCCCGTAGTCAGTGACAGCGTAGTTTTTGATCTGCCCATCCGGATGAAAAATCCCATTTGCATTGATCCATGCTGTAATCTCGGCTATTTCCTTTATTGTTCTTGCATTTCGCTGGACGGTGTCTTCAGACTCCTCATCATAAACCTGTCTGCCTACAACCCATTCATCTCTATCCAGACTCTGAAAATCATTGCGTTTTTGCGTAACCACGGCGAAACCCGCCATGCTAGATAAGGGGAAGATGCCGACAGGATCGTACGTCTCGACACCAACATCTTGTAAGGCCCAGTAGCCCTTTATTTCACTTATAGCTCCGTCTGTATCGCCAAATGGCTTGATCGCTACTGTCATGATATGGCCTTGGCCACTTCTTTTTTGTGGACGACGACCAATCACACGTCCAAAGGCAACCCTATGAGCCGAACGATCTTCTTCGACAATCTTGTCTGGAAATATTTCTGCACGCATAGCTTGCCGAACTACCTCAAGATGAGGTTCAGATACTATGGCCTTCCCACTCTGGAGGACGTTAGTCATTCGTTCTGTATCTTGAACATCAGTGGCCACCACTTCATATGGGATAGCGCTATGTATTTTAAAATCGTGTGCTTGACCCAGATCAAGTTGCTCACGAGATACTTCAGTTAATCCAGATGCTCGTATCATTGATTACCCCCACTATATCCATCCAGTATTGCCCGCCTCAAATTGTCGTCAAGCTGCTGAAGCGTAACGTGTAGATCTTGAGTTGCGTGGACGCCAGTAACCTCTCCAGGAGCAGCAAGAGGAGGGACAATACGCAGCTCAGAGTCATCTTGGTTATCTCCACCATTATGGGTCAACGCTATGTTATCTAGACCGATGCCAAATTGTCCTGGATCGAGCCTATGCAACTTCCTGAGTAGCGCTCCTGCAGCGTGTCCAATGCGTCGCATATATGCAGCATGGTACGGTGATTGGTCTAAGGTCTTGATAAGCAGCCTGGTTCCTTCTGGTACACGGTATACCTGAGGAACATGTCCATCGATCTGTTGGCTCGGATGTGGCTGTACTTCTACGGCTTGCTCTAACGAAATCCCCGGCACACTCCGTGCTACCCATGCCTCAGCTTCTTCTGAGGATCCAACGGTCAAGTATAGTCGACGCCTACTTCTTGGATCGATAAGATCAAATCCTCTTGTTTCGCCTCTATATCTAGCAATACTAAATTGAGCATCAGTTGGATAATATTCTGGAAGTAATTCACTTCCAACACGACTAAACTTAATATCAGGTCTGTTTTTTGGTATTTCCACAGATACTATTCTAGCATATTTCTGTTGATTTTTCAAGATGTTATAATTCTGCTTATGTCTAAGCATATCTTGATGTGTTCGCCAGATTTTTTTGACATAGAATACGAAATCAACCCCTGGATGAGCACCGATAACCAGGTGGATCCTAAGTTAGCAAAGCGACAGTGGCAAGAGCTTTACCATACCTACACCGAGAAACTCGGCTGGGAGGTTGACCTTGTTACCCCTGTCAAAAACCTACCCGACATGGTCTTTACGGCAAATGGTGCGCTGGTAATTGATGGCAAGGTAGCCCTGCCAACCTTTAGAGCTCCCGACCGTCAGCCCGAAACTGGGCATTTCAAAAAATGGTTTGAGGACAATGGTTATAAGGACTTCTTGCAGCCCAAATATGACTTCGAGGGTGAGGGCGACGCCCTAGTCTGGAACGATACCGTTTTTACAGGCTACCCCTGGCGCAGTGACAAGGCAAGCGAGAACGAACTAAAAGCATTCTTTGGCAAAAGAGTTGTGGGATTACAGCTCACCGATGCTCGGTTTTATCACCTTGATACAGCCCTTACTATCGTAGACCAGGAGACGGTCGCCATCTATCCGCCCCTGTTTACTGACGAGTCACGCAAAACCTTGCACGAGCTTGTGCCGCACGTTATTGAAGCAAGTAAAGCAGATGCCTACGCCTACGGTCTCAATGCTATGAGCGACGGAAATAACATCGTCCTTTCTGATAGAGCCACGGGATTAATTGCCCAATACAAAAAGCGTGGTATGAGTGTGTATCCAGTGCCAATTAGCGAATTCCAAAAATCCGGTGGTGGCGTAAAGTGCCTCACTCTTGAACTACGCGCCTAAATTAGAGTGCATCGAGTGCTTTCCTGGCTTCGGCTATCTCGTCCCACTTGTGTTCGACAACTCGAGAAGGATTATGATCATCCTGGGGTAAGTGCCGCATCTCTGCCGCCTTGGGGCCATTGCGCAGAATATCCTTCTCGTGGCCCTTGCCCAAAAGCAGTACGGTGTCACCTTTTTTGGCGCGTTTCACAGCAAAATTTATCGCCTCACTACGATCATGCACCATAAACAAGTCTCTGTCGTGAGTCTTTCCAGCTTTTTGCGCACCCTCGGCAATCTGCTCCATAATCGCCTGCCCATCCATATCACGATCATCTTCCTCTGTTATTATCACTTCGTCTGCGTACTTGCCTGCGAGTTCGCCCTGCGTATAGCGCTTGGCCTCGTCGCGCCTCCCGGCCGAGCCAAACATAACGATCAGCTTGCCCTTAATCATCGGCTTCATATCTTTAAATAGCTTCTCGAAGCTATCGGGGGTGTGCGCATAATCGACGATTACTTCAAAATCTTGGCCCTCATCAACTACTGTCATGCGCCCTTCTACGCCAGTCAAGGCCGCGATACCCTGCTCGATTTGCTGCTTGGTAAGCCCGAGTGCCTTACCCACCCCTACGGCAGCCAGAGAGTTGTACACATTGAAGCTTCCTGGCAAACGACAATGAATATGGTGCTCGACACCATCGACATCCACAATATACCGACTGCCCGAGGGGCTGAGCCGCACACTACGTGCTCGCAAATCGCCATCTTTCATCCCATACGTAATCGAGTGCTTTATATCTGAAACAAACAGAGCTGCGCTGTCATCTTCGGCGTTGACAATACCGAGACGCAAACCTCGTTTATTCTTGTCTGTTTGAGTAAAAAGTTTACGCTTAGCATCACGGTATCGCTCGAACGTGCCATGATAATCCAGATGTTCGTGCGTCAGATTGGTGAGTACCGCTATTTCAAATGGCACGCTCCACACCCTATTTTGTGCCAGTGCATGGCTCGTTACCTCAAGAACAAGCCACTCCATACCCTGCTTTTTCATGCTCTTTACGCGCTTGATAAGCTCTGGCACCGACACACTGGTCATGTGTGCTACTTGAGGCTTGATGTCATCACCAACACCATATGCCACCGTTGTCATCAACCCAACTTTGTAGCCTGCCTCGACAAGCATCCTGTGAATCAAAAATGCCGTGGAAGTCTTACCGTTTGTACCTGTCACCCCTATAACTTTGAGTCCCTTGTGTGGCATTCCTGCCAGCGCATTGAGCATGATTGCCTCAGCGTGGTGCCCTGCTGGCTCAATTGCCCTAAAGACTTCTGTTGGTATAACCTTCTTCGTTATGCTTCGAAAACCCATCACATAACAGTATACTAGGTTTCGATGAAGATACTTGGAATTGAGACCAGTTGTGATGAAACCGCTGCTTCAGTAGTGGAGCTTTTAGAATCAAGCCGGACATCGAACCAATCTACACAGACTAGTGCTGTGCGAGGCGCGGCTGAGGAAGCGCAGCGAACCGTACAGAGTGGTACGGAGAGTGAGCACCGCAAGTCAGCAACAAAGCACAGTGCAGTCAGTAGCACCAGAGTTGCTGGCTCTGCCAGTAAGCAGGGTGCTACGGTGTGTAGGTTGCTCTCGAACGTAGTTGCCAGTTCCATGGATCTGCACAAGAAGTATGGCGGCGTGGTACCAGAGATTGCCGCGCGCAGCCACATCGAAGCCATTAATCCAGTAATTGAACAAGCACTCTATCAGGCAAAGTACGGACAAGGCTTCGGCCATAACAGCGGTGTGGCTAGCTCTGCTAGTCAGCAGGCTGTTACGGCCGACGGCTTGTGGGATGACATTGATGCTATTGCAGTTACCTATGGCGCTGGCCTTGGCGGCTCTCTGCTTATAGGCGTGCTGGCTGCCCGTACCCTAGCAATTTTGCACAATAAACCGCTGTACGCCTGCAATCACGTAGAGGGGCATGTGTACGCTAACTTCTTAACCGAAACACCGCTCAAGGGCTATTCCCTGCCCTCCTCACAGCCCCAGTTCCCGCTTCTTGCGCTGATAGTTTCGGGTGGGCACACTCAACTGGTGCTATTTCGGGATCACTTTGACTACGAGATACTCGGCCGAACTCAGGACGATGCTATCGGCGAGGCCTTTGATAAGGTAGCTAAGATTATCGGCCTGCCCTACCCTGGTGGCCCAAGTGTCGCCAAAGAAGCGGCCAAGGGTGACCCAGACAAATACACGCTTCCAAAAGCCAAATTACAGGGGCGGTTTGATTTTAGTTTCTCTGGGCTCAAGACCGCCGTTTTAAGGCTTGCCCAAGCTGAATGTGGTGTCGACTACGACTTCCCTAGTTATAAGCTACCAGAGAAGCTCTCAGAGGCTCAGAAGGCCGATATAGCAGCTAGTTTCCAGCGTGTGGCGGTAGAAACTGTAGTTGATAAGACGGTGGCCACTTTTGAGTCTTATCGGCCTAAAAGCGTAGTTATTGCCGGTGGTGTAGCCGCCAACCAAGAACTCCGCCACCAGTTAGAACACCGGCTGTCAGAAGCAATTGCCCAGCAAAGTGATGGCAAACAAACCGAAGTGGCGCGTATTTTGCACTACACCGATATCAAGCTGTGTACTGATAACGCCGCCATGATTGCTGCTTTGGGTAGCTTCAAGATGAAGCTCAAGCAGCCAACAGCAGACCCCTATTCCCTAGATATCGCCCCTAACCTTTCGATGTAGGCGGTGTGGCATTTCTTTGATGATATACACCTGTGATGGATCAAAAACGACAACCTCTTGAGATTTTGGGTTGATTACCCCGTCGTATTGCTTACCTTCGGCGTCTCGTGGGACCTCTGCCATGCTTGCAGACGAAAACATATCAGTTGTTTCTGTAATAAGTGGTCTGTGCATTTTCAGAGCTACAGCGTATATACTTGCCTCGGGCTCAAGCCCCTCCTCGAGCTTTTCTTCCGCTAAGTTTTCGGCGTAGAACCGAGCATCATCGACTCGAGGGCTAAAATATATCCCCTGTTCATGCGCGCCAGTTCTCCGTGGATTATCACGATTAAATACAGGAATATCGGGGTTTCCGCCGTGATAGTAAATCGTTAATGTTTCTCCATCAGAGAGTACACCCCCTGCTCCTCGCCAGTCTTCTCCTGCCCATTCTCGAAACGCCTCGCTCTCAATCATGGTCGCAATTTCGTGTTGCG
>JAGQNJ010000014.1 GCA_020428115.1 Candidatus Saccharimonadota bacterium | reverse complement strand
CGCGAGTGCACATAGTTTCCGAAGGTAAAGTGTTGGTTGTTCGTGGCTGGATCAGCGCAGGAAAGTGGGGGCTACCTGGTGGGGGTTTGCACAGAGGAGAAGACCCACCCACTGGGGCATGTCGCGAGGTACGCGAAGAAACAGGGCTACGTGTGACACCCGAGCAACTGCAACAACTCACGCATTCGGTTCAGAACCAATACGGGGTTAAACTGCACTACACAAGCTTTTTCGTGCGTATACAATCACCAAAGACAACAGTCAAAATACGCCGTCCAGAACTAATTGAGGGGGCATTCGTAGATCCGCAGTCGCTCAGCCAAAAAAATGCCGAACAGCATGTGCTCGATACGCTAGCAGTTTGGCAGCAAAAACGGGGTTTGTTACAATAAACAGTAGCTGTTAATGCAGTTTTGAGAGGATAATTATCTGGCCGACAGGCCAGCACACAACGTACACAATGGCAAAAACTCGGCGCTTTGAGCGCCACAAAAAGCGGATTCACCGCCTCAAAAAGCACCCTTTTGTGGTGCCTGTTTTGACATTACTCGTTTTGTTTTTTATTACGCTAGTAGGATTCGTTAGCTTTAATGCTACGACTATCGGTCCTGCAGATGCGCGCGTTGTACATGTATTTGTGGATGGCAAAGAGACTACACTTCCGACGCGGGCGGCCACAGTTGGCGAATTACTCGATAAGCTCGGTGTGGATATCAACGAAGGGGACGTAGTGGAACCCGGTTTGGATGCTCAGATACTTGAGGATGATTATACGGTCAATATCTATCGTGCTCGACCAGTCACCGTGGTTGATGGTGAAAAAAAGACGACGATTCTAAGTGCACAGCAATCGCCACGTGCCCTGGCACGCGAAGCTGGTATTACACTGTACCCCGAAGACGAGGTTGCAGTCAGCGTGCCTGATGATGTTCTAAAAGAAGGCGTAGTTGGCGAGAAATTTACCGTTGATCGGGCAGTGCCGGTCAAGCTGGTATTGTTTGGGCAGCCGGTCGATATACGCACCCACGCCCAGACTGTTGGTGAACTGTTGCAGGATAAGGACATCGACACAAGTCAGGTAACCGTGCTGCCACCACTGGATACGCCTATTACCCCAAACGCCGTAATTTTTGTTACATCTCCCGATAAGAACATCATAACGGTTGAAGAAGAGATACCAATGCCAATAGAAACAGTAGATGATCCGTCGCTGGCAGCTGGTACAACACAGATTCGTGAAGCAGGCTCACCAGGTAAAAAAGTGGTGATTTACGAGGTCGATAAAACAGACCCAGCAATCAAAACGCCATTACAAGAAATCATTGCACAGACACCAGTCAAGCAAGTTGTCGCGCGGGGCACCAAGGTGACACTCACTGGTAGTAAGGCCGATTGGATGGCTGCAGCAGGCATAAATCCGTCTCAATACGTGTATGTCGACTATATAATTGGCCGAGAGTCTGGCTGGAACCCGGCTAGTGTGAGTGCCAATAGGTGTATCGGTCTAGGGCAGCGCTGTAACCCACAGATACTCATTAGCGCCTGCCCAAATTGGCAATCTGACCCAGTTTGTCAGCTCCAGCATTTTACTGCCTACGCCGAGGGACGTTACGGAAGCTGGCAAGGCGCATATAGCTTCTGGCAGACGAATCACTGGTGGTAACTTTCTGGATCTCGTGCGGTGTTAGTCTGCTGTTAGCGGAGCTGACACGCCACCAACACGGTACAAGACCCAGACGGTGTTGTTTGATACACTATAGGTAGCATGAAGTTTCGCTTTGATGGATACAACTACATTGTTCGACTCGAAAAGGGCGAGCCCCTTGTTGCGTCGCTGATGAGCCTAATCAAAAGCAATGATATTCCGAGTTGTTGGATATCTGGCATCGGTGGCACCCAACAGGCAGAGATTGGGTTTTATGACCTCGACGATCAAAAGTATATCTGGAGAAGTGTTAGCGAGGCACTTGAGATAGTAAGCTTGCAGGGCAATATTACCTGGACCGAAACTGGGCCTTCGTTGCACATGCACGGCGTGTTTTCGAAGCGAGATGGGACCACGGTTGGTGGGCATGTTAAGGAAGCTGTAGTGAGTGGAACCTGTGAACTATTTCTGCACCAATGGTATGGTCCTAAACTCACGCGGTCTATAGATCCTAACATTGGTCTAAAACTACTAGATATATGAACGATTTACCTCGTGCTAATAAAACGCTAGGTCAGCATTGGCTTACTGATCTCGCAACACTGCAGTATATTTGTGAGTTTGCCGATGTATCCGACACAGATACAGTCCTAGAGGTGGGGCCAGGGCTCGGTACACTTACCAAACACTTAAGTGAGCACGCCAAAAAGGTAGTTGCGGTTGAGTTCGACCAGAAACTCGCTCTCGATTTGGCGGCAACCTATGCAAATACAAATGTAACGATAGTGCCTGATGACATTTTGCAGTACGATCTAGCTCAGTTACCAAGCGAGTACAAGCTCGTCGCTAATATTCCGTATTATCTGACGAGTAACCTTCTCAGGCGTGTGCTGGAGTCGTCTAATCCTCCGCAGACGATGGTCATCTTGGTGCAAAAGGAGGTGGCAGAGCGTATGGCTGCAAAGCCGGGTGCAATGTCTTTGTTGAGTGTGAGTGTACAGTATTTTTGCAAGGTAGAGCTTGGCGAAGTTGTTCCCGCCTATTTATTTACGCCACCACCCAAAGTTGACTCGCAAGTTATCAAACTATTACTCAAGCCAAATCTTCCATATGATAGGGAGGGGGCAAAGGCGTTTTTTAGGGTGGTAGCAGCGGGTTTTAGCCAGCGACGCAAAAAACTGGTCAACAGCATATCTGCAGGCCTCGGACTCTCCAAACAAGATGTTACCGAAATACTTAACAAGTTAAGTATACCAATCGATATTCGCCCGCAGGAGCTCAATGAGGCACAATGGCGACAGCTACATGAAGCAATAGACAAAAGTTGATAAATCTGTTATAATACCCCATTATGCTATCCCCGCGTTCAACCGTTGAAATGCCTGTTCCTGGTGAACAGGTTGCACTAGATAGGCCATGGCTTCGGCTTGTAGACGGGCAGGTGCAGCGCTTTGTGCGAAAGGCAATCGAAGATCGAGCAGTACGAACGGTAGCGCTGTTTGGGCACGAGCCTACGCTTGCAAGCGTTTCAGAGCAACTAGAAGCGGAATTAGACTATCTGGGCCAATTGGGTGTGCAGACCCCTTCTGCGCAGTACAGTCTTGAGTTGATACCAAAGTTTTTTGGTATACGCAGTGATGAATATCGGACGGAGCAAGGACTCAAAATAACCACGCCATATATCGAGGGTGACAATCTCGATCAATTGATTACACAGGAACGCCTGCCAGAGATGCCCAATATCGAAAGAGCAGTGTACGACTTGTCCGAAGCACTGGGCGAGTACGTGCTTGCACGTGAGACCGATGGGTTACCATTTCTCGCTGATATTTTTGAACCAAACCAGTATCGGATTTCCAACGGGGAGTGTCTGCTGCTTGATATTGAACCATTCTTTGCATCTCCAACGCCCAGTAATTGCGAAAGCCGTGCGGCATTTGCACGATCACTCGGCGACTATGTATTTCGGAACACTTCATAACCCTTGACGCGTTAAGTGTGTGAGCGTAGCATAAGGAGAGGAAACGCTTATGCTACCCACAGAAAACCTCGGCTTTTTACTTCACCACCTCTCTACTACCCTGGACCGCCAGTCTGATGAGTTGCTGCAACAACGCCTGCAAATTGGATTTTCGCAGTTCAAAATCATGCTCGCACTAGAGAGCAAGGAGGGCGTCACCCAGAAAGAGATCGCTCGCAAACTAGGCCAGACAGAGGCAAGTGTAAGCAGGCAGATCAAGCTCATGCAACATATGCGGTTACTGACCAGCACTGTAAACCCTGACAATCGCCGTGAACGGTACGTCGTCCTGACAACAGAGGGGGCGCAGGTGCTACGTGAGGCCACCACGCTGCTCAATAAGCAGTTTGCTCGCATGTTTGATCAGCTTAGTAAGGCACAGCAACAGGGGTTGTACTATGCCCTTACAGCTCTCGACAACAGCATAAACCCGACTATTTACTAAACTGCTTATGTATGCTATAATACTGCGTGCGGGGCTGAAATTTATGCTCGACGTAGGACTTTATCGGTTGGATCAGCAGGTCGCTTATCAGCGTTATAGGTAAACCCAAAGTAATTGCAAATCGTGATTCTTTGATTGCAGAGCTAAAGGAGCGTTTGTTCCCACAGCCTGCACTCGTTGTAGCTTAATTGTTTACAACCATGCTTTTCATGACACCTTGTAGTGAAAGTGCGTGTTATATCCAAGGTTGCCTACGCTTAAGTTGACTCCTTAAACGTAGTAAGACTTCTAGAGTCTGCAGAATAGGTTGTTTTGTCTGTTTATAGATCTATTCTCAAGTTTTTTAAACAGACTATGCCTGTAGAAGACCAATCAAGATAATCCCGCGGACGTGGGTGCAATACCCACCAGCTCCACCATACTTCGCCAAGGCTTCGTATGGCAGGCCAAACTACAGAGAACAATTGGCTTGTTGCACGAATCTTTGGCTTTTTATGTTGGCCATTTTGACAGCACCATGTATGTTATTGTCATTTCAATATTTTATGTTAAAATATGCGCATGATTGATAGATGTGCTAACTGTACTGGTCCTACCCGTGAGGCTTGCGACAAAAGGTTTTCTATAGCTGCAGAGCTTACCGCAGTATCCCTTCCAGCTATTGTTGCATGTACCGTGCGAGGCGATTTGGTTAGCGTTGTTAAGATGGAAGAGTCTGTAACAAGTGCGTTCGAAGCATTTGAAGATCGAATGAATAGAGATGGTTGCGAGCTGTCTGATTTAGACTTTTTAACACGACTTGCTACCGAGATGCAGCTACGCACTTGGGAAGAACCTCTGCCACCAGAGCCTGCTACATAAGTAAATTCTCCATTAACCCTCAATAATCAGGGCTTATTTTTTGTTGTGCTCATGCTTGCATCTAGAATGTCCAGAGTGCGATACTTTTCATGATGAAAAAGGGATATGATAAGGTTCAGCTATTACCCGATGTTTTAGTACAAGAACATCTAGTAGATGAAGAAACGGCTAAACTGGGCGCGGTCAGTGTCCTTGAACTGATAGATAAACAAATCGCAAAGCCAAGGTCAGATTTTATATGGGAGATATATCTAGACGAATACAAGCAGGATAGTACGCTGCCAGAAGCATTCACGAGGTGCGCCGACGCAATATTAAAGTTTGCTGGAGTTAGTTATATGTCAACCAGGGTATCAATAATGAACCTCGGCGATGCCCCTATTCTTCCGATGCATCAAGACATATTTGAAGGCTCAAGAAGCCTATTAACCCTAGCTGGCTTCAAAGATGTACGGTTTGCTCACCCAGAGCTAGAGGCAGCACACACCCAGGTCAGCATCGGTCCAGGCGATGCCTACACCATGATATTTAGGAATGATGATACGTCACTAGAACACGAGGTTGAATATTGCTTTGGTGATAATATCGTTATCTATATTGATCATGATTAGTATAGGGCACATACACTCAGGTAATACGTAAGTTCTTCCCCCGTCGTTCAATAACCAAGTGCTTATTTTTTGTTGTATTTGACTGCTTGAGCTTGCGCCAGATACACTAGTAGTTACATGTTAGAAAGAGCAAAACATGCCGCAAAAAAGGTTCTACCCTTTGGGCAAGAATACGCACTAACCCCTCATGACGTACATCATGCGAGGCGGTATATCGAGCATTATTGGACCAAGCTGAAGCGATTCCACCCAGATGACGACGAGACATTGCTTGGGTTGCCGTACCCCTATCTTGTGCCAGCATATGAAGAAGGGCACCCGTTTGATTTTAACGAGATGTATTACTGGGATAGCTACTTTATGGTTCAGGGTATGCTTGATCGCCACCACCAGGAACTGGTTACGGGCATACTCGAAAACTTGCTGGCTGTCGAGAAGCGGTTCCATATTATCCCGAACGCTTCACGAACCTATCTGATGGGGCGCTCACAGCCACCACTATTGACCGCCTTTATTTTTGATGTGTACGACACCTACCAGCCGACAAAAGAGTGGCTTGAGCAAGCCATGGCTATAGCACAAAACGAGTACGAGACGGTGTGGATGGGCAAGGGCAAGCCAAATTGGCGCCAAGTGTATCGGGGGCTGAGCCGCTACTACGACATCAATATGTTGCATGATCTAGCGGAAGCAGAGAGTGGCTGGGACATGACACCACGATTTGACCGCAAAGCACTGAACTTTTTGCCGATTGATTTGAACTGCTTGCTCTATAAATACGAGACAGATTTTGCTCGTGCAGAAACGATATTTGGCAACAAAAAGGTGGCTGATGAGTGGCTTGATAAGGCCGCAAAGCGCAAGCAGCTAATTGATGAACTGATGTGGAGTGAGTCGCGGGACTTTTACTACGACTATAACTTCGTGAAAGAAAAGCGGGGCGGCGTGAGTAGTTTGGCAGGGTTTTTCCCGCTGTGGGCGGGCATGGTTGATGAGGCACGTGCAGCCAAACTGGTGAAGGCTTTGCGCCGGTTTGAGAACAAAGGCGGTCTGGCGACAACGGACAACCAGCCACTTAGCCAGCTGATACCCGGTTCGATTCCAACACAGTGGGCTTATCCAAACGGCTGGGCGCCACTGCACTTTATGGTGATAAAAGGTTTGCAGCGTTACGGCTACCACGCTGACGCGCAGCGTATCGCTATGAAGTGGCTCAAGACAAATCTAGAATGGTTCAATGTGCACGGCGTATTTATCGAGAAGTACAACGTGGTACAGCCTAATAAACCGCCGCTCAAGGGAGTGTATCCATCACAGATTGGGTTTGGCTGGACTAACGCCATTTTTGAACGACTCTGCCGCGAATACATAGACCACTAAATCCCGTTAGCCCTTGGCGCATTGCAGTGTTGGCCGCACTCGAGAATTTAACGGTCAATCTGGCGGTAACGCTTTTGGTTATAAAAAACAATAAGTGTATCATTGACTTATTAATGAAACTTTAGGAGGGTAAAAATGACGGGATCAGAATTTAGGGAGCAGCTTACCGAGGCAAGCGACCGGATTATCGTTGCCTATGATGGTATGGAGTGGGACCAGATTATGGCTACCGCGGAGGAAGTAGGGCCGTATACAGGGTTAGGAAAAACAAATTCAGCTCATGTTCGACCAGGGGCAGATTTTGCCGTAGACCAGTTGGGATCTACAGGACAATTTACTATGTTGGATTCTAAATTTCATGATATTCCTCGAACTGTTGAATTGAGTGTTCGCGAAGCAACATTGGCCGGAGCTTCTTTAGTAACCGTACACGCTGGTGGTGGTCAGGCTATGCTGGAGGCTGCCGTCAAAGGAGCTGAGGAAGGGCGCAATGACCAGCGAGACGCATTCAAGCGACAGGCAAGTGGGCGTTTGGGTGGTGTTCTAGGTATTACGGTTCTAACCTCACTTGATGCCGAGGACTGCTTCTCAATCTTTGGTATTCCAAAAGAAGATGAAGACGGTATTAAGAAAAAGGTCGTAGAATTTACCCATATGGCGCTTGATGCTGGTCTGACCGGTATTGTTTGCTCACCGCTAGAAACCGAAGCTATCCGTGCTAATAGTAACTTTGACTCACTGCTTGTTGTGAATCCGGGAATTACCCCAGATCATGCTAAGAAAGAAGGTGACCAAAAGCGTACTACAAATGCCACACAAGCCATAGAGGCTGGTGCGGATTTCGTGGTCGTTGGTGGGGGGATTAACAAAGCTGCGGACTACGGAATTACAAAAGCAGAGGCTGCCCAAAAAATTAGCGCGGAAGTTGAAAAGGGTCTCACAAACAGGCTGCACAGGGGGTAAGTATGGCTTTTAGCGAAAGACTTCAGCACGATGTAGATGAATTTCGAGATCGAGTATACAGTGACCCAACGGGAGTGTTAGACCCAGAGGATTTACACCATGAATTTGTTAGTGGTGCACACGGCCGAAAGCTAGATTTTGACAAGATATTTGATGGCACCGATATGTTTATTCATTGGATGTCAGTCTATGCTAGAGCTGTTAAGGAGATGTATCCGAATCGGCGCCCAGATGTTGTGGTTGGCATTGCTAATGGGGCAAATAGA
The DNA here is from genome assembly GCA_020428115.1 of Candidatus Saccharimonadota bacterium. Taxonomy (GTDB): domain Bacteria; phylum Patescibacteriota; class Saccharimonadia; order Saccharimonadales; family JAGQNJ01; genus JAGQNJ01. The sequence continues at coordinate 8,586 of JAGQNJ010000014.1, read as the reverse complement.
GTTGCTCGCCATGTTGGTTACTTGCTTGGGATTCAATCGCTCGAGACGGTAAAAACAGATAAAAAAGCAGTAGAACTTAATGAAGATGCGTTAGCATACCTTGATGATAACGAGGTAAAATTTGCTTTGATAACTGAAGATGTCGGTACAACTGGTGGCACTTCAATGACAGCCGCAGATCATCTTCGTGATGTTGGCGTTCGTAGGATTGAAGCAGTCAATGGGTGGCAACGAAACCAAACACTTGCTAAGTTTGATGATGCTCGCATCCCTCACAATGCTGTCATTCTTGAACCATTGCCAACATTTTCACCAGAAGACTGCCTAAGTGATTCCGAAGGCTATTGCGCTAAAGGGGTTGAACTGATTCCCCACGGTCAATAAGCTATACTGAGTGTATGGAGAAGCCGAAGTGCCCCTTTTGTGAAATTGACCATGAGAAGACACGAGTAATTCGCAAAGATAAGTTGGTGACTACCATTCTGTCTAATCCGCGTCTCATGCCTGGCCATACTTTGGTGATCCCAAATCGGCATATCGAAGAGCCGTGGGAATTGAGTAATGAGGAGATTCTTGCGGTCTTTGAGGCGGTGAACTATGCCCGTACTCGGCTTCTAGACTCTATAGCGACTGGTTGCGATGTGCGACAGAATTATCGGCCATTTATTGCACAAAACAGGCTAAAGGTCGATCACGTGCATTTCCATGTTTTGCCACGAACCAACGAGGACGAGTTGTATCGAGAATCTATGCGGTTTGAGAAAGAGATTTTTGCAGAGCTAACTCCAGAAGAACGTACCCGTATATTAAAACTGTTTCACTCGTAAGCCACTTTACGCTAGGATAGATAGGTATGAACTATTATGTGACCACCTCTATTCCCTATGTTAATGGCGACCCACACCTGGGGCATGCACTGGAATTTATTATGGCAGATGTGCTGGCTCGCTATGCCCGCGCGGAGAAAACGCCAACAATTTTTAGTACTGGAACAGATGAGCATGGTGGCAAAATAGCCGAAAAGGCCAAGGAACTGGGCATGACACCCCAGGCGTTTTGTGATCAAATGAGCCAGAAGTTCCGTGACCTGCAGAAGAAGCTCGATATTAGCAATGATCGCTTTGTGCGTACGACCGATCCGGGCCACGAGCAGCGGGCGCAGATAATCTGGAAAGCACTCGAGAAGGACATATACAAGGCGAGCTATGAAGGCTGGTATTGTACGGGTTGCGAGACGTTTGTTCCTGAGGCGGTGGTCAAGGAGAAGGGTGGCACATGCCCCGATCACAATAGGCCGTACGAAAAGCTCAAAGAAGACAACTATTTCTTTAAACTCAGTGCTTATACCGACAAGATCAAAAAGGCCATCACAGATGGAAGTTTTCACATAGTGCCGACCACGCGCAAACACGAGATTCTTAATATTATTGGCGACAAGCTCGAGGATATTAGTATTTCTCGACCAAAGGATAAAATATCGTGGGGGATTCCGGTACCGGGTGATGATAGCCAGGTTATGTACGTCTGGTTTGAGGCGCTCATGAACTATATTACCGTTTTGGGGTATCCCGAGCATGAGGACTTTAAGAAATTTTGGCCTGCCAACGTTCAAGTTATCGGCAAGGATATTTTGCGGTTCCATGCAGCAATCTGGCCGGGCATGTTGCTTGGGCTTGGCTTGCCATTGCCAAAAACATTGTTTGTGCATGGGCACATTACTGTCGATGACAAAAAGATGAGCAAATCACTTGGCAATTCTATTACCCCAGATGAAGTACTGGCCAAATATTCGCCGGATGTGTTCCGGTATTATTTCCTGAGACACATACCAAGTTATGAGGATGGTAACTTTAGCTGGGATAAATTAGCCGAGGCATACAACAACGAGCTTGCCAACGAGCTTGGCAACGCCGTGCAGCGTACGATTGCAATGATCCAAAAATACCAGGGCGGTATCATCGGTGATATTCCTGAACCACACCATGATACGGATGCATACACCAAAGCGATCGAAGCGTGCAAGTTTGACCGAGCGCTCGACGAGGTTTGGGAGCGAGTCCGCGGACTCAACCAGTACATCGAAGAGCAGAAGCCGTGGGCTATTGCCAAGGATAAGGATGAGACTCATTTGCGGGAGGTACTCGCGTACCAGGTGAGCTGTTTGCTAGAAATTGCAGACCTACTGGAGCCGTTCATGCCCCAGACGGCGGTCAAGATCAGGCACATGTTCCAGGAGGGTGTAGTACGCCCTGCCGAGGGAACTCTCTTCCCTAAACACGAAGAGACCACGAACTAGACCAGCTTCAGTGTGTCTTAACTGATATAAAGACGGTACAATATACGGGTGATTGAACTTGTTGATACGCACTGCCATATTCAGTTTGCAGATTATAAGCTGGATCCAGACGAGGTGATTAAGGCTGCCAAAGCAGACGGGGTTACACGCCTACTGTGCGTAGGGTGTCGACTTGAAGATAGCGAGGCTGCTGTTGCATTTGCTGCAAAATACGACAATATTTGGGCATCAATTGGTTTGCATCCACATGAGGCTAAGCATTATGTGGGCGATATATCGTCCTCTCCAAGTGCTGCACCGAAGCATAATGCTCCACTAGAAAAATTTATCCAATTGGCCAGCAAACCAAAGGTAGTGGCAATTGGTGAGTGTGGCCTCGATTACTACTACAATCACTCGTCCAAAACTGATCAGCAGCAGTTGTTGCGATTCCAGTTATCCGTTGCCCAAGAGCACGATTTGCCACTGATTTTTCATGTGCGTGAGGCATTTGATGACTTTTTTGCCATTCTCAGCGATTTTGAGGGTGTCAGAGGCGTCGTGCATAGCTTTACGGCAGATAGTAGCATTCTTGACAAATGCCTGCAAAAAGGGCTCTATATAGGTCTCAACGGTATTATGACATTTACTAAAGACGCCAAGCAGCTAGCAATGGCCAAACAGGTTCCCCTAGAACGATTATTGCTCGAAACGGACGCTCCCTTCTTGACCCCTGTACCATTTCGTGGTACAATCTGCCAGCCTAAGCATGCACGTGTGACAGCGGAGTTTTTGGCTGATATCAGGGGTGAAACCCTCGCCGAAATCGCCACTGCAACCACACAAAATGCCAAGCAACTTTTTAGTATTAAATAGAGGCAACACCATACATGCAGTACGCATATGACGATACCAGTCCAGAAAAAGCAAACATACCTCCAGAGGTTTCTGCTCGTGCACACCAGATGAACCATAGTGCAGAGCTGATTATTCATGAGCTTGAGCGACATGTAGACCAGGATGTTGCCCAGGCGCAATCACTAAGCGAGGATCATGTTGCGGCAGTGATTGAGCTCGCTAGTAAAGCTGGGTTTGTAGGAGAGGTGACTGATGTTCCAGAAGCTGCTTAATACCCTTACTGCACAGAAACAAGAACAGCGAAGCGCACAGTTGTATCGTAACATCATACGACACGAAGCAAAAATCGGTGGCCAATTGTTTGGTAAGGTAGAAAAAAGCCGCCGCCGAGAATTCTTTTGTCTTGATGAGCATACTTGGGTTTGGCATGAGGAATGGGTTGATGCACAAGGCCAGCGCAAGGTCGTTACTACACGTTATGATGTGCGACCTGGCAACGGCATACTCAAGTCACAAAATGGTGGTCATTACCAGGCGCTTGAACAAGAAGAAGCTCGAAATTTGCTCGAAGCTGTCAGGGCCTATCAGCAGAAGGTCAACCAAGAACTGTACGCAAACATTATATAGGTAGGTGGTTCCCGTGGCTGATCAGTCAGCAGTATATCTAGACTACGCAGCAGCAACTCCAATGGATAAGAGAGTTCTGGATGCAATGTTGCCCTATATGACAGGCGATTTTTATAATCCATCGGCACTTTATTTGCGCTCAAAACAAGTGCACAGTGCTATTGACTCTGCACGCGCTATGGTTGCCCGTGGCATTGGGGCGCGACCATCAGAAATTACCTTTACAAGTGGCGGGACGGAATCAAATAATCTTGCGATCAGTGGGGTTATGCATCAATACCCTGGCGGCACAATGCTTATAAGTGCAATTGAGCACGATTCGGTTCGGCAAATGGCCAAGCAATATGAGCATAAGGAAATTGCCGTCGACAACAAGGGTATCGTGTCGCTCCCAAAATTGCGGAGTGCGATCACGGACACGACTGTACTTGTCAGCATCATGTACGCCAACAACGAGATCGGTACCGTCCAGCCGATACGTGAAATAGCGGCACTAATACAGAATGTGCGCAAGCAACGGCAACAGGCAGGCAATAGCATGCCGCTGTATCTACACACTGATGCCTGTCAGGCGACGAATTATCTGGATACACAGGTAGCGCGGCTTGGGGTTGATATGATGAGCCTCAATGGGGGTAAAATCTACGGTCCAAAACAGATCGGCGCTCTGTATGTGCGGGCGGGTATAGTGTTGCAGCCACAAATTTTCGGTGGGGGCCAAGAGCACGGTTTGCGAAGCGGTACTGAGAATGTACCTGGTATTGTTGGTTTTGCCAAAGCTCTGCAAATCGCGCAAAGCATGCGAGCGGAGGAGGCTAAGCGACTCTCGGCTCTACAAAAATATTGCATGAGCCAGCTTAGTGCTATGAAGCATGTGCGAATCAATGGCTCACAAGTACATCGATTGCCAAACAACATTAGCTTTACTGTTGCTGGTAGTGATAACGAACGAGTTGTGATGGAGTTGGACGAACGGGGCATTATGTGTGCCACAGGATCAGCTTGTAGCGCAAGCAAAGACGAACCTTCTCATGTGCTGTGCGCCATAGGTCTAACCGATGCAGATGCTCGCTCGACAATCCGCGTAACGATGGGTCGGCAGACCACCCAAAAAGACATCGATCGCTTGCTTGGCGCACTCGAGGAAATTGCGCTGTAAAATTCTTCCACTACTACTGTTTTTACGGTATAGTAGTATCAGTAGTAACCATAAGCGACTCAAGAAGAGGTGGGTATAGTTGTGGAACTTTGGCAATTTATGTTAATCGTTGGTTCACTTCTGGCGGTTTTGCTGGCGTTTATATGGTGCGCATTATTACTTCGTGGTTTGCAGCAGCAACCCAAACAAGCAAAATCCGAAGACCCAACCAAGGCTTACACGGCTGCCGCCGAGAGAGATATTGAACACATCTTCGATCAGCAGTTTCGTGAAGAACTGCGCAATCGAGGTCGTTTGCTGTTTGAGAAAATCATTAGTGACAATGCAATGTTTTTACAGCAGGATCTTCGGCTAACAAGCTCTCAGCTGAATGAATTCATGAAGCAAGAAATAACCAAAACCTTGCAGGATGAGTTTGCCAAGTACGAAACATCTATTACTGATGCCAAACAACTTGCTATTGATTCTATCGAGAAAACGCAGGCAGCAATTGAACAGCAGCGACAACTTTTGAGCACACAGCTTCAGAAGGAAATCGCCGAAGAGCGAGCGCGGCATATCGCTCGATTTGATAAAAATATGGCCGAAATCGTGAACCATTACATACTCGAAGCGATTGGCACGCAAATTGATCTGGATGACCAGCTCGAATACATCATGAGCGACCTCGAGGCTAACAAAAAAGCAATTCTAGAGGATATCGAACATGGCGCCTAAGTCTAATACCGCAAAGGTTACATTGCCGCTTGCAGTTGTCGGAAAAACAGAAGTCCTGCATCTGATACAAGAAATCGACGCACTCGATACGTTCTTTGCTCAGGCAAAGATTCGCTCTGCTGGATCTGCAGTTGTCCCGCCAAAGCTGAGTCAGCTACTCGAAGAGCTTGCCAAACAGAATGACGTGAATCTCATACAAGAAGAGTCGCGCAAGATACTCAAGGCTGGGCTAGAGCACATCATTGCACATGCTCCTACGGTGCACATTAGTTTTGCCACTACACCGAGCCAACGTTTTTTGTCCAAGGTTACTGCGTGGTTTCGCAAAGAAATTCACAGTGACACACTGCTACAAGTTGGCTTACAACCGAGCATCGCGGCAGGTTGTATGGTACGGACAACTAACAAGTTTTTTGACCTTAGTTTGCGTCGGTTTCTGACGGGGCAGACCGAGAAGCTTGCCTCAGAGTTCAGCGGAGCTAAACATGGCTAACGTTCATTTCGAGCAACTCGTAAAATCAGGTAAGGCAGTGGGTGAGGTCACTGGCATAACGCGGTTTTTAATCAAGGTAAAGGGGTTGCAGCCAGTAAGTATCAACGCCTTGGTCATGTTTGAAGATGGGAGCAAAGGTATCGTGCACCATATCCTTGACGAACATGTACTAGTACTGCACATTGGCACTTCAACTATTACAGTTGGTATGGTGGCTGTCGTACAGCACCAGGCTCTGGTTACAAAAGTCGGCAAAGATCTGGTTGGCCGTGTGATCAACGTTACTGGTACGCCACTGGATGGCAAAGGTGCAATTGCCGCTGACGCGGCTTGGCCGGTGTTTAATACTGCGCCTAAGATATACGAGCGGGAGCTGCTTGATACACAACTTCCAACGGGCGTGACGGTTATTGATTCATTGTTTCCTCTGGTTAAGGGGCAGCGTCTCGCAATTATGGGTGATAGCAAATCTGGCAAGAGTGCTCTGGCGACACAAATCGCAATAAATCAAAAAAACACTGACACCATCGTGATTTATGTACTCATTGCTAAGCGAAAAAGTGATGTAGATGCCCTGATTGCACGACTAGAAGAAAGTGATGCGCTTAAGCATGCAATCGTGATTGTATCGACCATGTTTGAGTCACCGATACTCGGCTATATTGCACCATATGTTGCCTGTGCCATTGGAGAGTATTTGTGGCAGACCTGCAACCAGGACGTGCTGATTATCTACGATGATCTGACTAGCCATGCGTATATTCACAGAGAGATTGCGCTGTTATCGGGCATTAGTCCAGGGCGTGACTCCTATCCTGGTGACATGTTCTATGCGCACTCATCGCTTCTTGAGCGAGCTGGCAAACTCAAATCCAATCACAAAACACTGACAGCTTTGCCCGTAACGCTCGTCGCGGGCGGTGATATTACCGCGTACTTGCCAACGAATATCATGTCTATTACTGATGGACAATGGATACTAGATATGGAGATATTTCATGCTGGCATCAAACCTGCGCTCAGCGTCGGGCTTAGCGTGACTCGTGTGGGTGGTCGCGGACACACCGCCAGCCAGAAGGATGTGGCGGCAAAAACGCTCTACGCACTTGCGGCATATAGCCAGGCCAAGGAGTTCTCGCACTTTGGCTCTGAGCTTGCACTGGCTACCAGGCGTGATCTAGAGACGGGCAAGTTACTGTATGAGGTGCTGACCCAATCACCAAATGAGCTATTTACAATCATCGAGCAACAATTAATGCTCGATATTGTGCTCAGTTTGAGTGAGGGCCAGGTGCTCGATCTGGCAACGCTTAAAATGTCTGTGCATGATTTTGCAGCCAAAATACACTCCGACAATGATTTTGCCAAAATCCGCGATGAGCTCAAAGCCAAAAGTCTACTGGAGCTAAAGAGGTAAACCCATGAGAAGTCTTCAGGAAATACAAGCCAAAGAACAGTCCATGCAGGTGCTAGTGGGCTTAACCAGTGTGTTTGAGGGCATTGCGAGTTTGCGTATTGCACAAATAAAATCACAGGTGCTACAATCGCAGGCATTTTTTGGTGAACTGTGGCATATGTATACACAAATGCGTGAGGGAACTGCATTTCAGTTTGGTCGTGGTGAGGATGGTCACAAACTTATTAATAAAGAGCTCGTAATTATTATCACTGCAGAAGGTGGCTTTAGTGGTGATATCGACGAGAAACTCATCAGTCTGGTATTACAAAATTACGATGAAAAACACCAGGACATAATTGTAATTGGGCACCACGGTGCAATACGGCTGGCTCATTCGGGCGTACATTTCAAGAAGTACTATCGCTTACCAACGCGTGACGTCGATATAAATGTCACGCCGATTATCAAAGACGTACAACAGTACCGCAGCACCACCGTGTTCTATCAGACATACGTATCGCTTGGAGTGCAAGACGTAAAGCGTATAGAATTGAGCACTGCCGTGCAAGAACAAGGCAAGCATAGCAAACGAACGGGTGATGAAATCAGTGAGGCCACCTATATTTTTGAGCCAAGCACCCAGGCCGTGGTTAACCATCTTGAGAGTTCAATGCTGCATATTGCGCTGAGCCAGGTTATTCTTGAGTCCAAACTCGCACAGTATGCAAGTCGGTTCCGAGCTATGAACGCTGCCCATACCAAAGCAAAAGATTCACTTGACGGGGTATTTTTGGAATATAGTCGTGCCAAACGCGGTATCAAAGACGAGCGTCTCAAAGAAATAATCAATGGACTACGGAAGGTGCAAACCGCATGAAAGGCTTTGTAAAAGCAATTAAAGACCTTGTGATAGAGGTGGAGTTTGATGATACGCTACCAGATATTGGCGAGCTTTTGATTGTGCAAAACGAGCCGAAGAGCTTATTGATCGTCGACAGTCTGGTGGATGATACGCGAGCGGTGTGTCTAAACGTTCACTCAGCTAAGGACATACAGAA
>JAGQNJ010000013.1 GCA_020428115.1 Candidatus Saccharimonadota bacterium | reverse complement strand
AATGTAGCGTGCAGGGCTTACCCCTTGACACTCAGGAACTTATTGAGCTGTATTACGACACCTACAACCCTGATACCGCAACGAGACAAGAGCTCAAAAACTTCAATGATCTAAACGCACCTGTCGTAACCAAAGGTCAGGGTGAAGCCCCACAGCCAAAACTAAATACGGAGCTCGGCTAATGTTTGGTAAGAAAAAACAACAAGTCGATCCAATTGCCGTTGCTGAAGCCCAGCGCAGTCAGGAGCAGCAAGAGGTTAGTGCAGCATTCCAAAAAGGTATTACCGCACTCCGTGACTTTATCGCGCCAAGTTCCATAGAACTCACTGCTAGCTATTTCCAGATTGGTACACGCTTTGCTCGTACATTCTACATTTTTGGCTATCCTCGGCAGCTATACACTGGCTGGCTCAGTAGCTTTATCAATATAGATGAGATAGTCGACCTCTCGATGTTTATTTATCCAGTTGAAAGCCAAATCGTACTCGAAAACCTGCGTAAGAAAGTGAGTCAGCTCGAAGCCGGTGTGCAGATTGACGCCGAAAAGGGTCGTGTACGTGACCCAGGTAAACAAGCTGCAATTGTTGATGCCGAAGAGATGCGTGATAAATTGCAAGTAGGCGAGGAGCGATTCTTCCGGTTTGGGTTCTACTTTACTCTGTATGCTGGCAGTCTCGATGAACTTGAGTTTGTCACCCATAAAGTCGAGTCATTGCTCGGCCAACAGCTGGTGTATTCAAAGGCCGCCACCTCTCAACAAGAGCAAGGCCTCAACAGTACCGTACCGGAGTTTACCGACCAGCTACAGATTCGTCGAAACATGAGTACTGGCGCTCTGAGCACAAGCTTTCCGTTCACCAGTGCAGATCTTAGCCAAGACAACGGTATTCTCTATGGCATTAATATGCACAACTCAGGGTTGGTTATTTTTGATCGGTTTAGCCTAGAAAACGGTAACTCAGTCGTATTCGCCAAGTCTGGTGCTGGTAAATCTTTTGCCGTCAAGCTCGAAGCACTTCGTAGCATGATGTTTGGCACCGAGATTGTCATCATCGACCCAGAAAACGAATACCAACGTATGTGTGATGCTGTTGGCGGAGCCTATGTTCGGCTCAGTCTTAACTCCAACACGCGCATAAACCCGTTCGATTTACCCCGCGTCATCGACACAGAGGAATCAGACAATGCACTTCGTAGTAACTTGATCACGCTCCACGGCCTACTGCGCCTCATGATGGGTGGCGCACAGGCACAAATGGTTGCCTCCATGGCGCAAGGGACTGCAATTGCTCCTGCGCTAACACCTGTAGAGGAGGCCGATCTCGATGCCGCACTTATTGAAACCTATGCTAAAGCTGGTATCACCAATGATCCGCTCACGCATAATTCACCGCCACCGACTATTAATGATCTGTACGATACGCTTCTACACATGGGCGGAACAGGGCCACAGTTAGCACAGCGCCTCCGCAAATACACCAGTGGTACCTTTGCAGGAATATTTTCGCAGCAGTCAAATATCGATATTAATAACCAGATGGTGGTGTTCAATATCCGTGACCTTGAGGATGAACTTCGTCCTGTCGCTATGTACATTGTGCTTAACTACATATGGAACAAAACTAAATCAGATCAGAAGAAACGCATACTGATTATCGATGAAGCTTGGCAACTTATGAAATACGAAGACTCCGCTAACTTTATGTTTAGCCTTGCCAAACGAGCCCGCAAATACAATCTGGGAATCACTACAATCTCGCAAGATGTTGAAGACTTTATGGGTAGTCGCATGGGACGGGCAATCGTCGCCAACGCGTCTTTGCAGTTACTTCTCAAACAATCTACCTCAGCGGTTGATGTGCTATCAAACGTATTCAAACTAACGACCGAGGAGAAAAATCGCTTGAGTCAATTCCCCATCGGCCAAGGACTATTCTTTGCAGGACAAAATCATGTCCATATTCAAATAATCGCAAGCCCAACAGAAACAAACCTCATCACCACAAACCCCGAACAAGTCCAGCAGATACAGCAACAAGGTACCATTGACCAGAGCCAGCCTCAGGGAACAATCGATCTGGGAGCACAAGTGCCACCGACAGGGTATACTACATAGGTGATAGCTGAGACCAAAGGATAGCCCGTGCCAGTTTACGACGAGGAAAAAGAAAAAACCACACCAGGACAAGTGCCCGATGGGTCACATGATGATCTGGGGGTAAGTCCAGAGCAGCGACAGCCAGAGATCAACGATCTTGAGAAGGCCTACACACCAGAAAATAAAACTTCAGCTGACCGCAAGGAAATGGCAGCGTTAGACAGGTTAACTGGTGGGGCAACTTCTGAGATAGCCCCAGGTTGGCAAACTAATATCGGGGGGCGCGCAAAATTCGGCAGATCAATGCTTAAGAATCGCAAGCTCCTTGTTGCGGGCGGTGGCATGGGGATACTGTTGGCGACCCTGCTTACTCTATTCCTAGCCCTGGTTCCGTACAAGGCTTTCCATGTACTTAACACCATAGAGCAACGTGTAGGCGAGGTGCCTCAGTACGCCGTAGAACGCCGAGTGGAGTATTACATGAACAGATATTTGATACTCAAAACATTAGAAAGTAGTGGGATTGCAGTTAATGACGGTAGCGAGTATACGTATATTGGTGATGGCGTATTTAAAACCCTCTACACAAATTGGCAAGGGGCAAAGTTAGAGGCACAGCTATCTCAAGAGGGGTACAAACTAACCCCTAAGCAAGGTGAGGTAACCTTCCGGAAACGAGGGGCCCAGTTACTAAAGCCAAGTGAATGGGTTCTTGAAAAAAACGGAAAATCTATTGGTGGCCTAGACACAAAAGAAGCTAGGAGTTTCATAAAAAACTATGCAAAGAAGAAGACCCGCTGGAATCAAGTACTAAAAAGGCACCATATGCGTACGATATTAAAAAAGTACTATGGCGTTGACAACTGGAAGCCATTCGAGAAAGAAACAGATAAGCTAAAAAGAAGCTACCTGCAAAAAAAAGCTGCATTTAAACAAAGGCTGATACAAGATACGGTTGGTAAGGTATCTGAAAAGTACGGTACTTACCTTTCCTGTCTCCTAGAATCTGATAGCAAAATATGTAAAGAGAATCTACGTCAAGGTAAAACAAGTTCCGACAAATTAATTAGTTCTAACGAGGTGGATAACATTAGTGACGATGCGGCAGAACAGCTTGTTGACGAAACAAGCGACCTCACATCTCGCGAAGCATCAGAAAAAGTGGCTGCTGAAACTGCAGAGCAGGTGAGGAGGTTTGGCCTTAAAAAGATCTTATCAAGCATAGTTGCGGTAGTTGGAATAGTTGACTTCGCCTCCAATGTTGTGCAGAAGATCGATGATGGAACCCTGAACCAAATAGTATATGCCAAGAACTCTCAAACATATGCTTCATTTACGGCACCGTTTCTAAGCGGGGCGGATCAAATACGTGCTGGTGAGGATTTTGACATAGAAGATGCTCGCGTATTATCGGAAACCCTGGACGGATTTGAGTCAAGTCCTGTTTACCGCGCAAGCAAGGGTATTTCTAGCGCTGACCCCCAGGCAGAAGTTAGACGCGACTGCAATAATGACGGCGACATAGGAGATCCTGAAGATATTTTGCCGCCAGGCGAAACAGTTTGTCCTGACAAACGCCTAGTTCAAAATAAAACGTCTTTCACTGATAGTGATATTTTTCGGTCACTAAATACATTTAGCGATGCCTGGGAAGGAAAAGCAGGTTCTGTTGTGCAAGCATTTAACGATGGTATTAATGCCATAGCTGATACCCTGGGTGTGAATGCCGCCATTGAGGCACTCATGGAAAGAACTGGTATTGGAACAGCCTTATCGAGTGCCTTTGAGTTCTTGCTGGAGCGAATTTTTAGCCCAGTTGCCACTGGAGCCGAGACAGGGCCAGAGGCATATGATGCCTTGTATGCTGGAGTTGCCGTTCGCGACACCGGACTTGGTGGTGCGGTCGGGCTTGATAGAGAGAACACTATAGGCGGTGGTTATCTATCGAGTGAACAACTCATAGCTCTAAAATCAGAGGCTTCGGAGCAGCGCCAGTATGAGCTGGGCCAAGAAAGCATGCTCGCTCGATATTTTTCGCCAACTATAAGTGAAAGCCTGACTGGACGTGCTGTAACGCACATGCCAGCGACTGCAAAAGGATTCGCAAACACACTATCAAACTTATTCACGCCATCAAGTTACATTAGTACCATCTCACACGTATTTAGTGGCTCTGCAAATGCTCAGGTGTCGATAGAAGACAACCCCTTTCACGCTGTTTACTATGGGTATCCAACTGATAGCCAAATATTTACCGCCAACGATGGTGAAGGAATGAGCGGAGAGGAAATTCAACAGATCTATCAATGTGACCTACCCCCGGATAAACGCCCGCAAAATCAAAACACGGTAAAGGTCGAAGGGGCGTTTGATACATATGCAGATGCGGATCCCTGCTTGCTGGAAAAAGTCGTCGAGCAATCTGGGAGTATGTTTTTTACAGGTAAATACGATGATGGTATAGATGGTGGTAGCAGCAGTGTTTACAGCTCCCCTTCGGGCAATAGTAAAGTTTTTATGCTTGGTGACTCTTACACTGTCGGCATGGAGTCTCTAGGACAGATTGGCAACAAATTTAAGGCTGCTGGCTGGCAGCCAACCATAGATGCTGCCTGCGGTAGGCCGCTTGCCGGCTTGGGGTCGTTTCAATCTTGTGACTCTCCACCGAAAAACGCCCTGAGAGGCATGTCTGCAATTACAGATGCGGGCAATATTGAGGCTTTGTCTAGTGCAGGAACAGTCGTAATCGCCCTAGGTACAAACGACCTCACTGGCAATAACCCCGATGCGTTCCGAGCGAATGTAAAAGACATGATAAGTAAAATTAATGACGCCAATTCTAAGGCAAATATATACTGGGTGAACCTGTATACAGAAGACGGATCAAAACCGTACGTCCCCGCTTATAATGCCGTCCTGAAAGAACTTTCCTCTTCTGAAGATTTCGCGATCATTGACTGGAATGCCATAGCCCCACAGTACTATGAGCCAGGGGGGCTGCATCCTACTGATTATCAGGCTCTTTCGACATTAGTGATCAACAGTGTTGGCGCACCAAACTCAGCAACACAACAAACTTTGTTAAATCAGAAAAATACCCGTGTACAACGCTCTCCAATTTTTGCCAAAATATTTAGTGTGCTCTGGGGTACTGCAAAGTGACCAAGTCAAAAAAATTTCAAAAGTCATTGACCGTGCTCTGCATAGCAGTATTTTGCCTAGTTGCCGTGACAGGATCAAGCAATGTACTTGCACAAGCAAATAATCCTGCAACTGAGGCGGTTAGGGATCTAGAATTTGCATTCCTTAGTAATAAGGTTACACAATGCACAGACGGAGTAGCTTCTGGCAAGTCCACATCGCTCTCAACAAACATACCGCAAGTTTGGCGAGATGTAATCAACGCTGCCGCACCAAAATACAGTGATGTTGACCCTCGACTAGTTGCGTCCGTGCTGTGGGCAGAAAACAAAGGGTGGCCCGAATACAAAGATAGTGACTGGGCCGAATCCGGGGCGGGAGCTCGTGGTCCGTGGCAATTTATTCCACAAACTTGGATGGGTTGGGACACGGGTATAGCCGACTGGTCCAGAGTAAATGATGAAGCAGCATATGGAGCAGGAGCAATGGGAACGGACGGTGATGGTGATGGCATACGTAACCCATTAAATCCCCGTGACGCCGTTGAAGCCGCCTTTAAACATCATCGGGGTTCAGCTGGCAAGCCAATCGCAGACGAAGGCTACGACCCCTCAAAGAGCCCCCAAGAAAACTACATTACTACTGTTTTTCAACGCAACAACGAAAATCTATTGTCTTTTGCCTCAAAGTATAACGGGTCGGGAGCTCCGAGTGGCGTAACTTTGAATAACTTTCCGCGTGCTGAAAATGCAAACTATGTTGTTACAAACTATTGGCTTCTGGCTTCAGATTTCCAAAATGGTTACGACTATGGTGGCACCTACGAGGTTGTTGATGCTGCAACGTTCAATAATAGAGCGGGCGGTGAAGGTGGTAACCCAAATGCGCTTACGAATGCTGCCACTAGCTCATGCGGCTTTACTGATGGTAGTGGTGCATATATATCTGGAGATATTGCTGGGCCTCTCGACAAAAAATGGTGGGACGAACACCGTGAATGGTTCCTAGGTACGCACCACGGTGACCCCAACAATGCCGCTGTCGATATACAAGTGCCGACCGGAACACCCGTATACTCAATGATAGATGGCGTGGTATTGCTGGCACCAAACGAAGGTGGCTACGGTCAAGGCGTGTCCATTCAGAGTGGCGATATACTAATAGCGTATGGCCATGGTCTCGATGGCGGCCAAATCGTAAAGCCTGGTGACACAGTAAAAGCAGGCCAGCTCATAATGCACTCTGCCAGTACAGGTAATTCATCAGGGCCGCATCTGCATATTGATATAAAGGCGAATGGTAGCAAGTATTGTCCCCAGCCTCTTCTCAAGGGAATTTATGAGGGTGCGCCTCCAGATATTTTATCCCTACCGACTAGTGGTTGTACAAACTTTTAAATAGGAGTATCTATGTTTATTCAAAATTTACTTACATGGGCAACAAAACACTATAAGCTTTTACTCTTCTTGATGTGCTTTGTGTTTGTGGTGATATTCTTGATGCAGTATTCTCTTGTAAAAATTACTATCGTGTCTGATGGATCTGGGAACCAAGAATTAATGCTATCAAAAAACGGGAACGACTTTTCAAGTATAAAAAATAACAGCTATAGACTCGTTCGCATAGGCTCATATACTGCCCGCGCCAGCCAGGGAGATAGAATGTCGGAACATCAAGTGAGAGTAGATGGCTTACGCTTGAATCGTGCAACTATTGATCTACATCCTCAAAATAACCCAATCAAAGTTGCTGGTAACACCAATGGCTGTATATTTTCGGACCACACTATACCAAATACAGGAGATGCATATTCTTACTCGTGTTTTGGCCCTACAAAACTTGTAAAGCACACCTATATATCTAGGCCAGAAAAATTCCAGATTCTTCCTGACACATTCTATCAGTCCACTACATACAGCAATGGTCTATTAGGGTTTATTAATGCTCGCGGTACGAGCCTAGATTTGATGTTTGTATCGCCCGGGTATGAAAAGATCATGAATTTTAGTACTGAGTTACCAGCAAATATTGATCTTCTCGACATCGTCAGCCTTACTACTAATGGTGCTACTGGTGGTTTTGCGGTAGTCCGGTATGATACAAAGGAGTTCATCCTGTTCAGCTCCATAGATGATGCCTCGCCTCAAACCGTACCATTTGGTACAAACGAAGCATACAGTATTAATCAGGTCGCGAGTGCTGGCGATGTACTCTACATTTATTCGACAAGTAGTGGAGGGGTCTCGGACGGCGAAGATGGTCACCTCGAGGACATAGGAGGTGGAGAGCTTCGGGTATATAAGTTTGAGGATAATAACCTCACCCCTATTACGAGTGTCGATGTTGACGACTCTTTGAGTCTTTTTGGCTACCAAGCAATCAACAGTGAGCATATCTCTACGATCGATCTAGATGGTAATGTATCTGTCTTTGAAGTAACTGATAATGGACTTGAGAAAGTCGGATTTGTTAGCGATATTGACAGAATGTACGCAGGTGGTGGCGGGCTTCTACTACAGCGTAGTAGCTCGCTATTCCGTTATTTCCTTGACACGAAAGAACTTCGCCTTATTTACCAAATGTATGATCTATCTCTTGCCTCGGCACAAGTTGTAGAGGACAGGGTTATAGTTGGTGGCGCTGTAAAAGGCACGGGAACCTATTATAATTACGAACTTCTGGATGTAGCTCGTGAGTATAAATCCATAGATCAGGTTGTAAGCTATCCATCTAACGGATCCTATGTTAGCTATGTAGACTATAACAACAATCAAATATATGCCGTACTAAATCTGCTGTACATTACCTCAAACCAAAAAACTGGCGTTGTTACTTTCGATGATGCTGAAGTTGCTAGCAAAAAAAGGCAGTTGATTGATCAACTTACTAGGGACGGTGTTGACATAGGTATCTTCAGGTTAACCACCAATCCATAGGTTATAGGGCAATGTGATTGGCGTGGCTGTAGTTTTTGGCTACCACGTCGGCGTCCGTTGTTGTGATGACTGTCTGGTAGCTACGTAGGTGTTTAGTGAGAGCTTTTCGTCGACTTCCGTCTAGCTCACCAAATACATCATCGAGTAGTAGTATTGGTTTCCTGCTCAAAGCTTCCTGGATAAGTTCGGCCTGGCATATTTTAAGTGCGAGCAATGCTGTGCGTATCTCGCCCCGTGAACAGCCCTGCTGTAAGAGGATTTGGTCTATTTGGATTTCCAGATCGTCACGGTGTGGCCCTACAGTTGTGTATCCAATCATCTCGTCTCTTGCGCGCGCTTCTTGGAGTCGGCGAAGCATTGTTTGCGTATAGTTATCTATTCCGTTACCAGACACGTATTGTAGCCTCACGGCATGCTTTTCGTCGGCAAGACTAGAATATATTGTGGCAATACTTTGGTTGAGCTTATCAACGAGATCTAGTCGCGCCCGCGCAATTTGACCACCCGTTTCTGAAAGTCGTATATCCCATGGGAAGAGGGTACTGCTTGTTGCATGACCCTGTTTTAAAAGTGCATTACGTTGCGCAAGCGTTTTTTTATATTCTCGCTTTACACGGCTAAAGTTTCGATCAATCTGACCAAGCAATTCATCAAGCAATTCTCGGCGCTTCTCAGGTGCGGTTGTGATCGCAATAAGCTGGTTTGGCTCGAATAAGACTACTGGTATTTTCTGCTCGAAGTTAAGCCGTTTGGTCTTTTTGTCGTCTATGGTAAACTCTTTTATCGGATTTGCCTCTGCCTGTCTTTTTAAGGTTACGACACGCGTTGTGTTGTCCGCGTTTAGGCTTTCTAGACGTGCCCAAGGGTCCTTATCATGGATGAGCTTGTCTGTTGCTGTTCGATACGAAATGCCTTGTGCGACAACCAATATGCCCTCCAGTAGGTTGGTTTTGCCGCTCGTGTTTGGCCCAACAACCACGTTTACGCCAGACTCAAACTCAAAAGAAGCATCAACATATGACCGAAACTGTTGCAAATGAAGACTAGCTATCATACTACCTATTGTACTCAAGCTCAGCTTTTGAGAGGCATCACAATATGAATATAATCTTTGTGTTTGGGGCTACACACAACTAGGGGCTGCAGTTTGCCATTAAAACCAATCTGTACTTTCTCGCCTTCTATGGCGCTAAGACAATCAAGTAGGTACCGGGAGTTAAGCGTTATCTCTCCACTTCCTTGTGTATCTGCGCTTGCACTTGCGGTGTTTTCACCGACTTGTGAGGCGACCGAGCGGACGCGAATTTCTCCGGCTTTCTGATCAACGCTGAGTGTAATACTGCCAGCGCTCTCACGTGCAAATAAACTCGAAACCTTGACGATATTTACCAGCTCGGCTTTTTCGACAGTTGCCTGGACATCAAACGTTTTTGGTATAAGCTTTTTATAATCAGGGTACTGTCCTTCGATTAATCGTGCGACGAGCTCTGTGTCACCAATAGTAAATAACACTTGTTGATCGTCATAAAGCACGGTAACTTCCTCTGCAGTATCATCAATAATCCTAAGAAGCTCACTAACAGCAGTTGCGGGTATGAGTAGGCTGTCTTTGGTGGTGTTTTTGGTTACGATTTTTTCTGCGAGTCTGTAGCTATCCGTTGCTACAACATACAGGTTACCTCCGACGCTTGCAAATAATGCTCCCGTTAGTACTGGCCGTGTCTCGTCAGTTGAGGCGGCAAATACGACTTGTTGCAGAGCCTTTTTAAATTCCTGTGCATTTAACTTCCATGAGTTTCCGTCTTTTATCGCTGGCATAACAGGAAATTCATCTGCTGGTGTGCCATTAATAACCGATGTATAGCTCCCAGAATCAATGTGTAGTTTATGATCTTCTTGTTTAATACTTACGTTGCCCTCTGGGAGGTTACTGACAAATTCTTGGGCCAATCGGGCTGGTATAGTGAGTGATCCGTCTTTCTCGACCTTCGCGCCAACGAATTGACGAATTGCTATATCAAGATTGGTTGCGGCAATACAAACCCGGTTGTCTTTTGTGGTGATAAGCACATTGCTAAGAATCGGTAGGGTGCTGCGGCCGCTTGCAACACGTGCAACGTTTCCTAGAGCCTTGCTAAAGTTTTCCTGAGTTATTTGAAAATCCATGATATTAAACCTTTATGTATTTATATAGTTTTATTAATAGTGGCTGTGTAAATCGTGGAAAACTTACACGTAACAGTGAAGAACTAGTGTTTTTGGGGTGTTGATAAGTACGGGAAAACGCGTGTGTGGTTTGCGGAAGAATTAAAGAAATTTTTGCGCCGACAATATTGTCCACTAAGCGTGTGGATGAATACCTAGGATGTACACTGCCTAGAACACAGCTTTCCCACAACATAGCCACAGGCAGGATCGCGTTACTAAACATAAAGCCGCTCCTTAATCTCACTAATCGCAGCCTTGATATTTGCGTCTTTAGAGGCCTCTTTTTCGATTTTCTCAACCGAATGGATAGCGGTTGTGTGGTCTTTGCGACCAAGCTCACGAGCAATTTTAGGGAAGCTCAGATGAAGTTCACTACGGAGCATGTACATTGCAACTTGCCGAGGCATCACGATGTCTTTATCGCGCTTGGGCCCAAGTATATCGTCAAGCGAGATCTGAAAATGTTTGGCCGTACGCTCGATAACTTGTTTGGGTGTTATGTGTTTTGGCCTGACGCGGCTTGCTCCGAGGACACTTTTTGCCATGAGCAGATCTGGCTCAAGATTGCGCATCTCGCAATACGCAATCAGCTGGTTAAGCGCACCCTCAAGCTCACGGATGTTTGTACGGATGTTATTTGCAAGAAACTCCATAACATCACGGGGGAGGCTGAATTTTTGGCTTTGTGCTTTTGTTTGAACAATAGCGCATCTTGTTTCAAAGTCAGGAATTTGCATATCAATGCTCATTCCCCAGGCGAATCGAGAGCGAAGTCGGTCCTCTAATGTTGGTATGTCTTTAGGGGGCTTGTCACTACTAAGAATAATTTGTTTGTTAGCTTGGTGTAGGGCATTAAAGGTGTGGAAGAACTCTTCTTGAGTTTTTTCTCGTCCTGCAATGAATTGAATGTCGTCAACAATTAGGACGTCGGCCGAACGGTAATAGCCAGCAAAATCTGTATTTTTTTTGAAGCGAACTGCGTCGACAAATTCCTGCACAAATTGCTCGGTTGAGACGTATACAATGTGCGCGCCAGGCTTGTTGGCAAGCACGGCATTGCCAACTGCTTGAATAAGGTGAGTCTTGCCGATACCAACTCCGCCGTATACAAAAAGCGGATTGTACTTTTTGCCAGGATTTGCGGCGATTGCCTGACAAGCTGCATAGGCAAGTTCGTTACCCGAACCAACGATAAATGAGTCAAAGGTATACTTTTCATTCAGACCCTGGCGATAGCTGTGTGACAGGGAGCTTTGCGAAGCTTTTGTGCGTGTCTTGGTGGGTGCGCTTACAACAATCGCATCATCGTCGAGTCGCTTCGTTTGTTTGACAGTGTGTATCTTATATTCAATTTGCCTAGGCTTCACCCCGTTACGTGCCAGGGTATCCTCGATAAGTTTATTAAACTTACGTTCGAGTTGTTGTTTGATGAATATGTTGGGAACGCCGACTGTAATAACTTCACGATCATGCTTAATAAGCGATGTGTTTTTGAACCATGTCACAAAACTTGCTCGTGATACAGAGACCTCGATCTCGCCAAGCACCGCTTGCCATAGATTATCTTGCATGAACCCTCGCTTCATTGACTCCACCCGTTTCTACTTGTACGAGCAACTATAGCAATAACATGCAGACTTTTCCACAGTTTTTGCGAGAAAATTATTCGTGGGACAAAAAAATCGCAAAACAGGGTACGATTTATACACATGCTCTCTCAACACCTTAGAAATTGTGGAAAATACTTGGATAATAGTGGAAAACTTGCTAGGATTAGTGGGGTAAATATTGTTAATAACACAAAGTCCGCACCATAGAACTACGCGTCGTGTTACGAATGCAATAATCATATATAATTAAACGACACTCTAACGATAAGAAGGTTAAGTAAAGATGCCAAAACGAACATATCAGCCAAAGAAGCGACATCGAGCCAAAGAACACGGCTTTTTTAAGCGCATGTCTACGAAAGCCGGCCAAAAAGTCCTAAAAAGCCGTCGACTCAAGGGACGCGCACGGCTTACACATTAGGCCAGTAACTGATTACTGCCCTTGCGGGGATAGTAAGTCAGGGATAGGCTATAAACATGATAAGTCGCCAATATAGATTTCACGGCCTGGGAAGCCTTAACTTTGTTTATAAGCGCGGTCAAACTGTAAGGAGCGCAAACATTGGCCTACGCTATATTCCAAACCGACGGCGCAAGCAGTTTCGGGCAGCGGTGGTGGTAAGTCGCAAGGTTAACAAGTCGGCCGTCGTCCGTAACCGAATCAGGCGGCGCGTGTACGAAGCGCTTCGGCTCTGCCAGGCAGACATACAAATACCAATGGACATGGTATTTACCATATATAACGACGGGGTCGCGACTATGACATTTGACCAGCTTCACCATGATATAGAGGCTTTGATACACAAAGCTACGTCAACAAATAGCCAGTAATTCTCAAGATACTGTACTCTGCGGGCAAGCTCTGCAATATATAGCAACAGTTCCCGACAATACAATAACCATTTGAGCGGCACTGTGCGCGCAGGGGAAAAGGAGTAAAAACGTGTTTACAACAATAGTGGTCCAGCCAATATTCAACCTGCTGGTACTTATCTATGCCCTGTTGCCTGGGCACAACCTTGGCTTGGCAATCATACTATTCACTGTTGTTATTCGCCTGTTGATGTGGCCGTTAGTAAAAAAACAGTTACACCATGCCAAGGCAATGCGTGAGCTACAGCCCGAACTGCGCCGAATCAAGAAGGAATCAAAGGGCAATAAGCAACAAGAATCAGCAATGATCATGGAACTGTACAAGGAGCGAGAGGTTAACCCGTTTAGCTCCGTCGGACTACTCATCATACAGATTCCTATATTCATCGCTCTTTATAGCGGGATTAACCGAGTTATACGAGACCCAAGTCAGATCATAGAGTTTACCTATCCGTTTATTCAAAACCTTGGCTCAGTCAAGGAACTGGCCGCAGATATAACGAAATTTGACGCCACATTATTTGGGTTCATTGATCTTACTCGTCCTGCGCTAAACCCTGGCGGCGGTATTTACTGGCCCGCCATGTTTTTGGTTGCAGGTAGTGCGCTCGCACAATTCTTTCAGAGTAAACAGCTCATGCCCAAGGACAAAGACTCGCGCTCGCTTCGCCAAATTCTTAAGGATGCAAGTAGTGGCAAGCAAACAGAGCAAAGTGAAGTCAATGCTGCGGTTGGACAGAGCACAAAGTATTTTGTACCAGCCATGGTGTTTTTGTTCACGCTTAATTTGCCCTCCGCCCTGTCGCTATACTGGATGACAAGTGGCCTGGTCGCCATAGCGCAACAGGCACGGATTTTGCGCAAAGACGAGACTGAAATGGAAGAGATGGTTGACAAGCCAACGGCAAAACAAAGGGCAAAGAAGGCGACCGAAGCCAAAGTTGTTAACACCAAACCAAAGCGCTCAAAGCAAAGCAAAAAGCAGACTAAGAAACGGAGGAAGTAATGGAAGAATCTATTCAATTTGCCAAGAAGTTTCTTGAGGATCTATTGTCGTTTTTTGGACTTAACACCGACGTGTACGCGACCACAAATGACGACGAAGTTATTGAGCTGCAGGTACCCTCGACGCACCTCAATGGGTTTTTGATCGGGCAGCACGGCGATACCATACGAGCCATACAGTTTATGGTAAGTACCGCACTGCGCAATAACAACAAAGAGTTTACTCGGGTGAGCGTTGACATTGCTGATTACAAAAAGCAACGTGCAGATCGATTGGCAGAAAAAGTAGAAGGCTGGGTTGCCAAAGTAAAATCATCTGGGGAAGACTACACCCTCAAGCCCATGAACTCCGCCGACAGGCGCATTGTGCACAAAGTTGCTGATGAAGCAGGCCTTCGTACTGAATCAGTTGGTGAGGGGCGAGACAGGCACGTAATTATTAAGCCATCTGAGGAAGCCGCTAGCGACTAAGCACCTCATCAAACACCGCAAGTGTTTGTTGAGCCATAGCTTTCCACGAATAAGAGGCCGCCAGTTTGCGGCCACGCTGTATGCACTGTGTTCGAGTCTTGCTATCTGTAAGCATGGTCTCAATTTTTTTTGCCATATCGTCGGTACTGTGCGGATCAAAGTAAACTGCCGCGTCCTGGTAAACTTCGGGCAAGCAGGTCGCATTACTGGACACG
Organism: Candidatus Saccharimonadota bacterium; assembly: GCA_020428115.1. Taxonomy (GTDB): domain Bacteria; phylum Patescibacteriota; class Saccharimonadia; order Saccharimonadales; family JAGQNJ01; genus JAGQNJ01. The sequence goes on along the minus strand of JAGQNJ010000013.1, from coordinate 2,243 downwards.
ACTGGCGCCCCATGCGCCATGGCTTCAAGTCCCGGCAATCCAAATCCCTCACTAAGAGACGGGAATACATACGCCCGTGTATGTTCGTACAGCCACCGGAGCTCACCCTCAGAAACAAAGCCAGTAAATATAATGTTCTTTATGCCCTTAGCTTGTGCGTACCTAGCATGTTTCTTGTACAGGGCGTCCTTTTTGCCGGCGAGAACAAGCCGAAGATTCGGGTGTGTTTGGCGCAAAACAGCAAATGCATCAATAAGCCTGTCTAGGTTTTTATGTGCCTGGGGGCGGCCTACATACATAATATATTCCTTGTTTTCTAGTTCTGGTATTGCGACGGGTTGTTCGGTTATGGGGTCTGCTGCCTCGTGGGTCACCGTTATTTTACGCGAATTGATGCGCGCAAAACGTGCGATGTCTTCTTTGACAAACTCTGATGGGGTGATAAGGCGCGAAGATTTACGGGCGACGCGGCGCACGACGAATTTGTAGACCCATCGTTTGATTGTGAAAGCCAGCCAGTTTTTGGCTGGGTTTCTAAATCGAGCAGTGGTGAGATCCTGGATTGTTGTGACAACTTTACCGCGATACAAGATTGGCTGATGTGCAGCAGGGAAAAAAACAAGGTTTGGTTTTTGAGCGCGGATTTGTTTGAGTAGCCCCAGCTGTTCACCAAACGTAAATTCTTTAAATCGAGTCGTCTGGACCTCAAAACGTGGAGCGAGCTTCTTATAGAACTCTACCCGTCGCTTTTTTGCTAACAACACAATGGTGTGTCGAGGCCGAAGCTCGTGCAAGTTGGCAACTAACTTATCAATGTATCGCCCAGTACTGCTCCCGGACTCGCGCGCATCGATTACAATTCTGCCCATATTGCTTTATACTATATCGTACAAATGATTTAAAACGAGGGAAATATGTCTAAAAAAGCACTTATTACTGGTGTTGCCGGTCAAGATGGGGGGCATCTAGCAAAACTACTTCACGATAAAGGATACGTGGTATTTGGCATTGTAAGGGGGCAAATGGAGGCAAGCCATCCACGATACCAGGCAATTATGAAAGAAATGCCTTTTTTGAATATTGTCATGGCTGATCTGCTCGATCTTTCGGCGCTGACACATGCGATGCAAGAGATAAAACCTGACGAAGTCTATAATCTTGCAGCGATTAGTCATGTGGGCTACTCTTTCCGTGATCCAATTTTGACTGCCGATGTTACTGGCAAGGGGGTTCTCAACATGCTTGAAGCCATTCGCCTTGCAGGTCTAGAGAAAACCACCCGCTTTTATCAGGCATCAACAAGTGAAATGTTCGGGGGACTGGATTACAATCGACCCGATACAGGCTACACAGAAGATGCAATTTTCCATCCGCGTAGCCCTTATGGAGTAGCGAAACTCTACGGTCATTGGATAACAAGAAACTACCGCGAAAGCTATGACATGTTTGCCCTTAGCGGAATACTATTTAATCACGAGGGTGAGCGGCGAGGTCCTGAATTTGTAACCCGTAAGATAAGTCAAGCTGTCGCGAGAATCAAAACTGGGAAGCAGGAATCGATTGAACTTGGTAATTTGGATGCAAAACGCGATTGGGGCTACGCTGGCGACTATGTAGAGGGTATGTGGCTCATGCTACAACAGGACAAACCCGAAGATTTTGTGCTCGCAACAGGTGAAACCCATTCTATTCGTGAGTTTTGCGAGCTTGCCTTTAAGGAGATTGGCATAGAAATAAAGTGGAACGGAGAGGGGGCAAAAGAAACTGGTGTTGATGCAGCAAGTGGCAAAGTCCTCGTGAAGATAAATCCAGAGTTCTATCGACCGGCTGAGGTTGATCTGTTACTTGGCAACCCCTCTAAGGCTGAAAAGCAGCTTGGTTGGAAGCGCAAAGTTGACTTCCCAGGTTTAGTAAAACTAATGGTTGAGTATGATCTCAAGGCTGAAGTAGGAACGAGATAGAAGCAATGTCGGCCGGGTTTGCCCCAAGAGAAGTGTTTGACCAAATACTCGAGTGGGCGGTTATACCAACATTCGACCTCGTGTTTAAGTACGGGGAAGAAGGATATGTTATGGTGAAGCGAACTATCGCTCCATACAAAAACGTCTGGGCATTTCCAGGTCTAAGAATGTATAAAGGGGAGACAATCGACCAGACACTTGGACGAATAGCAGAACAGGAGCTAGGTATACGACCGGAACTTAGCCACAAAGTATTAATTGGACAATACGTTGGCAAGTTCT
>JAGQNJ010000012.1 GCA_020428115.1 Candidatus Saccharimonadota bacterium | reverse complement strand
TGACCCTGAGCCAACCCAAACTGCCAAAATTATGCCCAAACTTGACCAAACGCGACTTACACGAGCAAAACACATCAAAAAGAGCACTGCAATCTCTCGCTTTGGGCATCCTGGCCAACAGAGAGTTTCCGCCAAGGTTGCGCCATTAGCTGTCCGTGAAGCACCCAAGCACACAGCCACACACCACACCGAGCCAACACCCAAATCAATGAGCCATCACCAAGCAACTGCACACACTACGACACGTGCGCACAAGCCCAAAACAAGCGAAGATCACTTTGTACGCGCCATGAACAATGCACACGCGCACGAGGCAGCGACGAACCATCATAAAAGACCACATACTCCAGGACACAAGACTCGGCGACGCCTTGCAGGTATAGGCACGGTGGCATTTGCTAGCCTGCTGTTGATCGCATTTATTGCCTATCAGAATATTCCAAACCTGAGCATGCGGGTTGCATCCTCACGCGCCGGCTTTGATGCACAGTTACCTGGTTATCGACCCGCCGGCTTCGCGATGAGCGGACCAATCGAGTACGGTTCTGGATACATCACTGTTACATTTCGTTCCAACAGCGACGAACGCAATTATCATGTCACGCAAAAAGTATCTAACTGGACGAGTGAGAGCCTGGCAGCCAGCTTTTTAGCTAGCAACGACAAACCCTATCAAGCAATCCAAGAGAAAGGCAAAACAATCTACCTCTACGGTGATAATAACGCCACCTGGGTTAGTGGGGGCGTGTGGTACCAGATCGAGGGAGATGCCGGTCTGAGTAGCGAGCAGCTTATTGGCATAGCAAATTCTATCTAGCTATCTGTTACAATACTGTGTATGAAAACGAGAACTCGGTTTGCGCCAAGCCCAACTGGTTTTATGCATGTGGGCAACTTTCGGACCGGCTTATTTGCCTGGCTTGTTGCGCGACAGGCTCAGGGTGCATTTATCATCCGTTTTGAGGATACCGACAAAAAACGCGAGGTAAAGGGTTCCCGTGAACACCTGCTCGAATGTTTCGAGGTGCTCGGTATCGACTACGATGAAGGCCCTGGCATTGGCGGACCCTATGCGCCATACGTCCAGTCAGAACGCCTTGAGATATATACGGAATGGGCGCAGAAACTCATTGATGCTGGCCGAGCATATGCCGACCCATATACCCCTGACGAGGTTCAGGAATTTCGCGAGCAGGCTCAGAGGGACAAAAAGCCGTTCCTCTATCGTAACCACCGCCCAACAAATCCTCCCAAGTGGGATGGCAGCCAGCCGCTTCGTTTTAAATCAGACCCAAAGGCGTACAAATGGCGCGATGAGGTAATGGGCGACCTGTCCACGGGACCAGAGGTCATTGATGATTTTATTCTTATTAAGTCCGATGGATATCCAACCTATAATTTTGCGCACATTGTTGATGACGCCACTATGCATATTTCGCACGTTATCCGAGGCCAGGAATTTCTGGCGAGTGTACCAAATTATCTAAACCTCTACGAAGCCCTGGGCCTAAAGCCACCGATCATGGCAACCGTGCCACACATTCTCGGACACAGTGGAACAAAAAAGCTATCAAAACGCGACGGCGCCAAGGACATCCTCGACTACATCAGAGAAGGCTACCTACCTGATGCGCTAGTTAGCTTTATCGCAACCCTTGGTTGGAATGACGGAACTGAGCAAGAAGTCTTTACACGTGACGAACTCATTGAAAAGTTTAGCCTCGAGCGTATCCAGCGCAGTGGCGCACGCTTTGACGAACAGCGACTGCTTTGGACCAATGGCTACTTCATTCGACAACTACCACTAGACGAATTGTACAAAATGGTTACTGACTTCTGGCCAAAAGAGGCTACTGGGTTCGATGACGCCTACAAAAAGCAGGTCTTGTCACTCGTGCAAGAGCGCCTTAAATATTTTGCCGAGCTTCCTGAACTTACCAAGTTTTTCTTTGTAGACTTACCAATCAATATGACGCTTATTAGTGGTCACAAACAGCTCAAGAAACTCTCGTCTTCGGAATGCAAACAGCTCCTTGAGCAAGTCCAAAAATCACTAGAGGACAGTGACTTTACAGTAGGCGACCTGAACACGCGCCTAAATACTCTGCTTGAAGACACCAATCAGAAACCGGCGGTGCTGTTTAGTCTTGTGCGAGTTGCAACCACATGGAGCCCAGCTAGCCCGAGTCTGGCCGAAACCTTGGCAGTGCTTGGCAAGCAAAAAACCATTAGCCGTATATCCGATAGTTGTGCTAAACTGTAGCCAATAAACATAAGCGGTACTTTGCCAAACATATGGAAGATTCAAATACTAATTCGACAATGGATAACAACGCAAACACACCAGGATCAAACGATAACAAAACTGGGCTCTCAGCAGAAGACATAGCTAATAACGCTTTCAAAAAGGATACCGAGCCACCACGCCTCGATGCAATCGGAGCCAAACCAAAATCACCCAAGAAAAAGTTCAGCCTCAAAAACCTCACCAAAAAACAGAAAATCATTATCGCAGTTATTGCTGCAGTTGTATTAATCGGTGGTGGTTTTGCAGTATGGTGGTTTGTGTTCAGAGACAAAGGCACGCAACCATCTGTAGTAGAAGTAGTCGAAGAAGCGCCCGCACCAACAACTGTGCCGTCTAAACTAACTGGGCTACAGGTACCGCCAGAGTACAACCAGCGTACCGTTACCGCGGTTATGATCGAGAACAGCCCTGATGCTCGGCCTCAATCTGGCCTCAAAGATGCGGGTGTTGTATACGAAGCCATCGCCGAAGGTGGTATTACACGGTTTATGGCCGTATATCAGGATACTGAACCAGATTATGTCGGTCCAGTCCGTAGTGCACGCCCATACTATCTGCGCTGGGCACTCCCATATGAAGCAGGCTATGCTCATGTTGGCGGCAGCCCCACGGCACTTGCTGAGATAAAAAGCCTTGGCATTCGTGACATCGATCAATTCTCAAACCCTGGTGCCTTCGAACGCATTTCTTCGCGATATGCACCACATAATGTCTACACTGGTATACCTAAGCTCCGCGCAGTTGAAGCCGAAAAGGGTTGGACTACCAGCAACTTTACTGGGTTTGAACGCAAAGAAGAAGCAACGGTTGACCCTGCAACTATAAATGCACGCGTGGTAAACCTGGCAATATCGAGCGCGCTCTACAACGTAACCTACACATACGATCCCGCCACCAATTCGTATCTTCGCGCACAGGGAGGTGCAGCCCATATGGACGAGCGCGCAAACGCCCAAATCTCACCAAAAGTCGTCGTAGCACTCGCGATGGAAAAGGGCATCGCATCAGATGGACAGCACAGTACATACGGCACAATTGGCAGTGGTGAAATGTTCGTCTTCCAGGACGGTACCGTCCAAAAGGGAACCTGGAAGAAAGATAGCGACAGTGCTCAGTTCCAATTCCTAGACTCAAGTGGCAATCCACTTAAACTCAACCCAGGCCAGACCTGGATCAGCATGGTTGGAGCTCCTGACTTAGTGACGTGGCAACCATAACCTAGGGGTCACACAGGGTGGATTATTTTCAAAAGCTCACCAAACAAGTAGCCACCTTCCTGGGAATTACCCAGTTTGTAGCAACAGCACTCGCCATTGCCGGTGTGCTCATCGCAGCATATGTTTATAGCCTGCCTCTGTATATTGTCGCTCTTATAGGGTTGGCTATCAGCAGTGCCGTGGCATACCTTAGCGGACGTCTCGCCTCAACATATGTTACCGAGCCTGTGCTGTTTTTGTGGAAGGCTATCCTGCATGTATCACCAAGTAGCCATGGCGCTAGTGCGCCAGACTTGGACAAGAGTAGGGTGGGCAAGGAACTCGTCACTAGCTTGGCTTTGCAGGTATACCAGCTCGCTAGTAGCGAAACCCCCACACCCCAGTCTGCTCGGCATACAGCAGCTGCTGAGCATAACCGAACCGATGCCATCATGCAGAATTTCCCACTCCCTGTGTTTGTCATGGACAAAAAGCAAAACATCGTCTATGCCAATACAGCTGCTCTGCATTATATTGACCAGCCCAAACAGGATGTGATCAATCATAATATGTACTCAGTGCTCGATCTCTCATTCCCGAGTGACCATACCTTTGATGCATGGCTAACAGATTCACGCGATAACAAAGCGACGGCCTCAGAATCATGGGAGCGAGTCCGGCTCATGCTCGGTGATCAAAAAACCAAGAAGCAATTTGATATGGCGGCTTACTACAACAAGGACAATCCAGAAAATGCCGAAACAATCATAACGTTCTTTGACAAGACAGTTCGCTACAACAAGGACGATGATGCGGTTAGCTTTATCGCTCTTGCAGTGCATGAACTGCGGACACCACTGACGGTACTCAGAGGATACATAGAGGTATTCGAGGAAGAACTTGAGGGCAAGCTAGACCCTGAGCTCGAAGGCTTCATGCACAAAATGCAATCCTCCGCACAACAGCTCACCGCATTTGTTAGCAACATTCTCAATGTTGCGCGCGTCGAAGAAAACCAGCTCTTCTTACAGCTTCACGAAGAAAACTGGGAGAAAATCCTACGTAGCATACTCAACGATATGGCGCTGCGTGCGCAAGTGCACGACAAGACCATCGAGTTTTCAATCCAGCCAGATCTGCCAACAGTTGCACTCGATAGAGTAAGTATTTATGAGGTTGTTGGCAACCTCATTGATAACGCCATAAAATACAGCGACAAAAGCAGCCAAATTATCGTCAAGTCCTACCTGCGTGACGACGGCATGGTAGAAACAACCGTGCAAGATTTTGGCATTGGCGTGCCAAGTAGTATTATTGGCAATTTATTCGAGAAGTTCTACCGCAACCACCGATCACGTGCCCAGGTGGGCGGAACTGGACTGGGGCTGTACCTTAGTAAGGCAATCGTTAATGCTCACGGCGGGCAGATATGGGTACAATCCAAAGAAGGCGAGGGTAGCACCTTTGGCTTTACACTAGCGCCGTATGCGCAACTTGCAGACGAGCTCAAAACCACCGATAATAAAGACATCCGCCGAACCGCACACGGCTGGATCAAAAACCATTCATTCTACCAAAGGTAACGCATGCAAGACACTACGCAATCTGACCCTAACCAACAGGCATCCACGACACCCATCACGGGTGGCGAGCCACGTTACAAAAATATCCTCGTTATCGAGGATGAGCACTTTATTGGCGAGTTATACATGCGCGCCCTTACCAAGGCTGGCTACAATGTCAAAATTATCATCGACGGACCATCCGGCCTCAAGGAAGCTCAGACTAACGCGTACGATATCATCCTGCTTGATCTCATGATCCCAAATATGACCGGTATGGAACTTCTCAAAAAACTCCGTGATCCAAATAGCACGCCCAATCTTAAATCCAAGATCATCATCACTACCAATCTCGAGCAAGCCGACGAAGCCAAGGACGAGATCGAGAAGCAAGCAGACGGCTACATCGTCAAGGCAGAGGTCACCCCAAAGCAACTTGTACGTTTTCTGCAATCACTTGAAAGATAGTTTATACTTGTAGTAGCGGTGTAGGTACTCTTGGTGCAAGCCCAGTTTCTACCTACAGGCTTATCAAAAACATTCTGTCGTGCTGAGAGCTTTGCTTGAGCGACAACAACTTTTATTAGCAAACTATAGACATTTCGCGTACTTTAGTGCCACACGCAAAGAGCGTAGTGGTGCAGCTAGCTTGCTTAGTTGGTGCGCAATGATCAGACAGGAGTTTTTGATATGAACGGTTCGCCGTATGATAATCTAGCCCAAACCACCGCCGAGAAAACCGGATTCCCAAACCCGGCCACTGATAATTTTATTGTTTCGCTCTCGCTAGAAAAGTTACTTATTAAACATCCGAGCAGCACGTTTTTTATGCAGCTCGCTGGCAACGCGTGGGAGCAGATTGGAGTGTTTGATGGTGATGTGGCAATCATAGACAAATCACTAGAACCACGACCAACAGATATCGTCATATGGTGGGACATCGATGAGTTCAAAGTTTCGCGATACACAGAGCTACCACCCAACCATCCAGCGTGGGGAGTTGTTATAAGTATTGTTCATAGGTACCGCACATGAAACCAATATACGCTCTTGTAGACTCGAATAATTTCTTTGTTAGCTGCGTCCGCGTATTTCGTCCCGACCTAGAGGGCAAGCCAGTTGTGGCCCTATCCAGCAACGATGGCTGTGTCGTGGCGCGAAGCAATGAAGCTAAAGCACTCGGTGTCCCCATGGGTGCGCCCGCCTTTAAATGGCGGCAGTTTTTCAAAGACCACGCCGTCGTACAAGTGTCGGGTAACTTTGAGCTGTATGGTGATATATCACGCCGCATCACCAGTATTCTCTCGACCATAACACCGCACATTGAGCTCTATTCAGTAGACGAATCGTTCCTCGATCTGTCCGAACTGCCCATAACCGACTACACCGCTTGGGGCCAAGAGATCCGCGCACGCATTTTGCGCTGGACAGGTATCCCCGTGTCTATTGGTATCGCACCGAGCAAAACCTTAGCAAAGCTGGCAAGTGACAGAGCCAAAAAGGAGCCACAACTTGCTGGCGTGCTCGACCTTGCCTCACTGTCAACAGTACATCGCAAGCCTTACCTCGAACGACTACCCATACAAGACGTGTGGGGTGTAGGCAGGCGACTAGCACCGCGATTACGCGCTGAGGGCATTGCCAATGCCTGGCAACTAGCCAGCACCCGCGAGCAACTAGCGCAAGCCTGGATGGGCATACATGGCCGCCAGATGGTGCGAGAGCTCAATGGCTACGCTTGTCTACCCCTCATGCAAGAGAGCAAACCCGCCAAAAGTATTGCCAATACCAGAACGTTTGGCCAGGACACAAATCAGCTCCATGTTCTCGAGGCAGCAATCGCCTCATTCGCCGCCAAAACAACCTGGCGGCTACGATCTGGCCGTCAACTAGCACGCCGTGCGGGTCTATTTATCGCCACCAACCGGCACAAGCCTGGCTACCGTATGGTTTCTCGCGAGATACAACTCCCATACCCATCGGCGGATACGGGATTTATCACCGCCAAACTTGTGCAAACGCTAGCCGACATGTTCAACCCGGCGTGTCAGTACCACCGCGCCGGGGTCTGGCTCCAGGACTTTGTACCCGACAGCGGGTTACAGATAGATATCCTCGGTACTATAGACCTTGCTAGTCACGATACAAGCACTAATCGTATGCGTGCTCTCGATAGTATCAATCATCGCTATGGCAAGCGTAGTCTATACTATGCAGCCGAAGACCTCGGTCGGGGCTGGCAGCCTATTCGCCAAATTCAAATGCCACGCTGGACCACCCGCTGGGACGAACTACCCACCGCCAAACTTGTATGATATGGCCCATTGGAGCATAATAATATCCATTCAACAGGAGTGAGGGAGTATGATCACAACAAATATCGGATTGGAACCAACTCAAGAAGGAATTGGTCTCCTGGAATACTGTACTAGATAGACCGTCAGTTAAAAAGGTCCGTGAATTAGTACTGGCGTAGACTGGAACCTTACTATATAAAGCAAGAATACGTTTGTTTACGGTAGTAATCAGGGGTTGAAAGGAGTAAAATAGATGTTATGAAATTAAAAATAGATGACTTAAAGGATAAAGTTACTAAGTATCTGGTCGGTAGTGGTTTTACCGAGCAGGACGCTAGCACTTTTACGGAGCTAGTGATTGAACAAGAGTTAGTTGGCAATCAGTTTAGTGCTGTTGGTGAATTACCAGGCAAGCACCCAAGGTTAATGGAAAATGCTGGCAATAGTAAAGAAGAAGTGGTTGTTACAAAACCAGCAATGAGACTGGTCAAAGGTAATGGTCGTCTGGCACCTCTAATTACTGCCGATTATCTAGAAGATGTTATTACAAAGTCTAAAGAACAAGGCATTTACGCACTCGGCATTTACGACAGTACCTATAATGACTTTTTTGATGTTTTCTGCCGTCGTGTGGCGGCTCAGGATTGCATAGCTATCATTGTTGAAAACGGTGGACCACAAGGCGTAACGCCCTTTGGAGGCAAAACAGATGTTACTGGAACTAACCCAATAGCCTATGGCATACCAACGAACAAATATCCAATCGTATTTGATGCAGCAACAGCGATGCACGCTTACGGCAGGATTAGGCAAGCAAAAGAATCTGGTGAGCAGTTACCTGACAATGCGTACGTTGATAAACAAGGCAACGTAACTACTGACCCTAATGTTGCATATGCGGTGCTACCTTTTGGTGGCTTCAAAGGGTTTGGAATTAACCTTTTGATAGACGTACTTAGTGGTAGCCTTGTAAGGGGTAAAAGCGGTTTAGACCAGCCGCTTGATAGCCAACGTTATATAGGAACGCTAATTATCGTCATTGACCCTGCTGCTTTTGGCGACATTGCAGATTTTAAGACATCTACTACAAAACTTGCAGAGGACATTCTAGCTGTAGAACCAATAGACCCAAGTCAGCCAGTACGTGTTCCTGGCTATCGTGGTGCGAAGCGTCGTGAGGACTTTCTGGGATCTGGCACTATTGAGATTGAAGATGATGGTTGGAAGAATTTTGAAGATGCTTTAACCAAGATGGGTGAGAAAAAATGATAGTTATAACAGGTGCTAGTGATGGTTTGGGGTTACAGTTGGCAAAATTATACAAAGAAGCTGGTAAAAAAGTAGCCAACATATCACGGAACGAAAGTGATTATGCAGACACGAACATTACTCTGTCGCTTAGTGAAGGTGCCGAAATAGAAAAAGCAGCAGCCGAAGTAGCTAAAATTGACGAACCGATTGAAGCGATTGTTTACTGTGCTGGCGTACTTTCAATTCAACCGCTTGGGGAGATTACAGAGGACGAAATAAAACGCCTAATGTCTACGAATGTGAAATCGCAGATACTACTTACCTCAAAGTTAGTTGACCGAATCAAAAAAGATAAGACTGATATTGTCTGCGTTGCATCTACCGTTGGCACAAAAGGATATGTAGACCAGGCAGTCTATGGTGCATCAAAGTGGGCTGTCAGGGGTTTTGCTGCAAACTTACAGGCGGAGTTCAAGGACTTGCCAAATCGTGTAATTAGCTTCTGTCCTGGAGGCTTCAAGTCTAAGTTGTTTGAAAAAGCCACAGGTGATGATAACACCACAAACGAGGGCGAGTGGATGCGACCAGAAGATGTTGCCTTGTTTATAAAACAAATACTTGACCTGCCTAAAAATATGGAAGTAAGCGAAGTAATAGTTAATCGCAAGTCTGTCAAATAATTATCCACCAAATTTAGTACACCGTAGAATGGAACCGTTTAACAGATATGAAAAAAGCACCCCTCTTTTCATTTCTGAAAAGTTTGATGCTTTTTATTCTGTAACTTTGCTTTGGTGACCCCGGCGGGATTCGAACCCGCGATCTTCTGGATGAGAACCAGATATCCTAAACCGCTAGACGACGGGGCCGCAAGGCAAGTAGTGCATCTTTCGTGCTTGTACGAAAGTGAATTCTTGCGAGTGGACACAGTATGCGAAGCATACAGGGCCACAAAGCGAACGTGGCAATCTTATCACATCTGTTAGGGATTTTCCAGAGGTTGCACTTCGGTTCAAAAACCCTGATAATAAACCATAAGCAATTATGAATAATACGTTTCTGGTTACTGGTGGGATCATGTTTGGTGTCGTTTTGGTGTTGTTGCTGGTCATTACACTGTTAGCAGGGCACTCGTCCAAGAAACGCCGCACTAAACGTGAGCATCTATCATCGAGTCTACAGGGTGAAAAACTCAAGTCTGATATCATCCTTAGTTCTATCGAGGATGGCGTGATACTTATTGATACGCAGGGCATTATCCAACTTTTTAACCCTGGTGCCGAGCATATCACAGGCTGGACGGCCAAAGAGGCTGTGGGCCTGGACTACCGCCTAGTTATCAAGCTGGTTGATGACAAAGGTGTCGAATATACCGAGCAGCACAGTCCGTTTGTAAAGGCGCTTGGGCAAAAAACTGTGGTGCGCGACAACGACGCGACCCTTGTATCTCGCTCTAACAAACGTGTCGCCCTAAACATCAGCATCTCGCCACTGTTTGATAACCAAAAAAACGTCACCGGTGCAGTGGGCATATTCAGAGATGTTAGTCAGGAGCGCAGTGAAGAACGACAACGTGCCGAGTTTATTAGCACTGCTAGTCACGAAATGCGAACCCCTGTAGCGGCAATCGAAGGCTACCTGGCACTTGCTACCAATGACAAAGTCTGCAAGATCGATAGCAAGGCCCGGGGCTACCTCGAGAAGGCGCACGCCTCTACGCAGCACCTTGGCCAATTGTTCCAAGATCTGCTCACCAGCGCCAAAGCAGAAGACGGTCGGCTATCTAGTCACCCGCAAGTCGTAGAGCTCGGGCAGTTTCTCGAACAGCTCACTGATGATCTTCGCTTTGCCGCACAAAAGAAGGGACTCGGTATGGAATTTGTGATGGGGAGTAGCGGACAAACCATCGACGCAAGCGCCAGCAACGCCAAACTCGTGAAGCCATTCTATTATGTGTACGCCGATCCTGACCGCATCCGCGAAGTCATCACCAACCTCTTTGACAACGCTGTCAAATACACCGATAGCGGAACGGTTTCGATTGGTCTTACTGGCAACGACGATGTCGTGCAGTTCTACATCAGAGACACAGGAGCGGGCATACCCCCAGAGGACATATCCCATCTGTTCCAGAAGTTTTACCGTGTTGATAACTCCGCTACCCGTACGGTCGGTGGTACCGGACTGGGTCTGTTCATCTCGCGCAAGATTATCGAATTATACGATGGCCGAATTTGGGTCGAGAGCGAAGTGGGCAAGGGCAGTACGTTCTTTGTTAACTTGCCGAGGCTTGACGCGCAGAAAGCACAAACCATGCAAGCCCAGGCCACCGCGCAAGCCAGCCCACTCGCGTCAGCAACACCTATTGTAAAACCCTAAGTATGATACAATTAAAACCATAAGCACTAAGAAGGACTACACAATACCATGGCAAAAGTAATGCTTGTTGAGGACGACAACAACCTCCGCCAAATTTATGAAGATCGTCTCGCTGCCGAAGGCTACACAGTTATAACTGCTCCTGACGGAGAAGCCGCTCTTGCACTCGCCGTCAAAGAGCGCCCCGACCTGATAATCGCAGATATTATGATGCCCAAAGTCAGTGGCTTTGATATGCTGGATATTTTGCGTTCCACACCTGAGACACGCGACACCAAGATTATTATGATGACTGCACTCAGCCAAGCCGAGGACAAAACCAGAGCAGAAAAGCTCGGTGCCGATAAGTACCTCGTGAAATCACAAGTGACGCTTGAGGACGTTGTCAAAGTTGCTGCTGACATGCTCAACGAACAAAAGGCTGGCACTGATGCCGCAGTCGCAAGCATGACAAATGCACCGACTCCTCCACAACCTACAGATTCCACCGCACCTGCAGCTACGCCAGGCGTCCAGCCAGTGCAAGCACCGATCGAGCCCGTAGCTCCACCACCCGAACCAAGTAGTCCAGCACCAAGTCCAGAGCCACCTGTTACTCCTGAACCTACATCAGCTCCTGCACCAGACCCAACACCAGTATCTGAGCCTGCCGTAACACCTGCTCCAGCACAGGATACAACCAGCGACGATACGCCTACTGTCACTGACGCGCCAGCACCATCTACAGTTCCCGTGGTCGAACCACCAAAGGCTACGCCAACTGAGGACACGACAGTTACTGATACAGACTCAAAACCAACCGTTACGAGTATTCCAATCACAACTCCTGATGAGCCAGAGGACAAAGTCGATGACGCTCCCGTAAGTGCCCCAGTTCCAGCTCTAGAGGAAAAGCCGTTTAGCCCAGAACCCTCCAAGGGTGAGAACGTAATTTCGCCCGATGTAGCTAGCACAGAACAGCACGATGAAGAAGTTGCTGACGCACAGAGCGAGCCCGAAGCAACAGAGAAAAAGGCCGTTGAGAAAGAAATAGAGGAGGATGTCGTTGCCGACAACCCAACGCTTACAACCTCCGCCGAGCCAGAAGAGCCCACTAAACCCGAGGAACCATCTGCTACGGATATGCCGACACCAGTTGAACCTGGTAGCACCGAACCTGTCAAGGATGGCACCACTGATGACACATCTAAATCCGCCACTGACGAGACTAATGACTCAGCCCAAAAGATGGCCCATGCGTTTGGTGACTTGGTCAAATCAACAGAGTCAGGCAGCACAACAGAAGCTCCAGAGGACAAACCTGCTACCACCGATGAAACGAAGCCCGCTAAACCGTCAACTGGATACATAGCTGCAGATGATTCATCTGATGATAAGCCAACACTCTCTATGACACACGAGCGTAAGATTGAACCAACAAGTGATGTCCAATCCAACGCGCCCGATATTCATGAACTACTTGCCAAAGAGATGGATACCAGTGACCCAACACCGCCACCGATCAACGCAGTGATCCAGCCAGGTGGTGGCAGTATCACCGGTGCAAGCAGCTCCAGCGAGCAAGCGCCAGCTCAGGACGACCCAAACAAAATTGCGCTGTAGTATAACAACGCCGTTGTGCGATAATCTATAGCTATGCGTATTAACCAATATATCGCTCAAGCTACCGGTATGTCACGGCGTGCAGCCGATGAAATTATTCGAGCGGGCAGGGTGATGCTAAATGATAACGTTGCCGAGCTTGGTAGTGCAGTAGCCACGCATGATACCGTCAAACTCGATGGCAAACCCATACAACCCAACCAGGCAACAATGATCTGCATCAACAAACCAGTCGGCTACGTGTGCTCAAGGGACGGCCAGGGCAGTAAGACTGTTTATGAACTGTTACCGGATGAGCTCCATCATCTCAAACCAATCGGACGCCTCGACAAGGATTCCTCAGGTTTATTGCTACTTACCAACGATGGCGCGGCCGCCAACCTGCTTACGCACCCAAAGTACAACAAGCAAAAAGTCTACGAAATTGAGCTGAACAAAAGCCTATCTAACCCCGACCGAACAGCTATTCAAAAAGGCATAGAGCTAGACGATGGCATTAGTAAGCTAGGTATTGAAGGCAAGGGGACTAAATGGACCATAGTTATGAGTGAGGGCCGTAACCGTCAAATCCGCCGTACCTTTGACGCGCTCGGTTACAAAGTTACAAAACTACATCGTACCGAGTTTGGAGAATACAAAATAGACGACCTAGGCTTCGGGGATTTCCGCCATATACCGCAGGGTAAAGCTTAATAGTCTTGCTCCTCTTTCAATTGCAGACTCTCCTTCATTTACCGGTCGTCCGTCTGTATTGACTGCGGCGAGATACTCGCTTGCCAGGGAGCCAAGGCGAGTAAACTCACTATGGCGTACCGGACAGCCTCCGCTACTAGTGCCAGCACCATATGGCGCATTAGCCATCATGTGCTTTTTGTGAGCTAACAGTTCGGAGTGCAAACCAACAACCTTGCCCTCAGCATCTTCCAGGAAGAACCCCTCACTCATATCCCATGTGAGCCCAAATGAAGGAGTTGCGTTGAGTGGTTCAAGATGAGTGGAGGCAACGCCTAAGAACCCGTTGCCCGAGTAGGCTAAATGCGAAAGCATCCTAGCAAATTCCGGCTCATCTACCCGGTCTGCCCATGCGCCAAGGTTCTCTCGGCTTGGTAAGATTTCACCGCTTCTAGGGCTCCAGTCACGTAAAATAATATCTTGTCTTTCCAAGGTCTGATTACCATACGTATCCCTGGCTTTTTCGTAGCTAACTACTGTTTGCAGAAGCCGAAATGGGGCAGCGACACCAGACAGCAGACCTTCTGACAATACTTGATGTGCTTGAAGTGTAAACCACCGAGGTTCGCATCCATCTTTAAATTTTGCCCATTCTTCTGAAGCAGCTTGCTCCTTTGATCGTTCCTTTAAGAAAACTTCTAATGCCTGAAGACTTCCTGAGAGCTGGTCGAGGTTTTCTGGCAATATATCAACAACGCCTCCCTCAACTATTGCTAGTTCGGTAGCATCATAAACCTTGTGTGCAATATCATGAAACACCGGCCCAATCTCATCACGCTGAATTCTAGAACGTGAATATGAAACGGGGGCAGGGGCACTCTCGGCTACAGCAGGACTCTGTGTCTGCAACTCACTCATTATGCATGCTATTCTACTATTTTTTTATATACTTGTCAATACCTATTACCTCTGTTATAATAACACCAATGAAGAAAGCAGCGATTGTAGCTATAGTGGGCCGAGCGAATGTTGGTAAATCCAGCCTTTTTAACTCTGTCCTAAAACGCCGCGAAGCTATAGTAGCTAACGAACCAGGAACAACACGTGATGCAATCTCTGCCCGCGCAAGCTGGCACGGGCATGATTTTTGGCTAGTCGACACTGCTGGCATCAAAGACCCAGAAGATGACTTTGAATTTACTATTCAAGAACAAATTGCCCAGGCTGCCGATAGCGCCGATATTATCTGGGTCGTTATAGAGGCTGACGCGCCGATCACCGAAGAGGACCGCAAGGTTGCCAAGATGGCGCTCAAGACCAAAAAGCCCGTGTATTTGCTGGTTAATAAAGCCGATAAAGTACGTGGCGCCAAGATAGATGACTACCGCAAAACCGGCATTACGGAGATATTTTTAACCAGTGCAACCCAAAACAGAGGCATATCAGCAGTCCTTGACCAGTTAGTAACAGATGTACCCAAGGCAAACATCAAAACGGATCCCAATCAGGTGGCAGTCGCACTGCTCGGCAGGCCAAATGTTGGCAAATCATACCTTTTTAACTCTCTGGGCAAGAAACAGCAGGCGATCGTATCTGATGTTGCTGGGACGACACGAGATATCAATCGGGTGGATGTACGATACGAAAAGCAAACTATTGAACTCATGGATACCGCCGGTATCCGACGCAGCGGGAAGATTGGACAGGGTATTGAACGGTTTAGTGTTATCCGTAGCATCAGCGCAATCGAGCAAGCAGACGTATGTCTGCTCCTTATGGATGTTAACGAGTTTGGCACCGCACTCGACCAGAAAATCGCCGGCATGATCAAGGAAGCGGGCAAGGGGCTGGTACTGGTCATTAGCAAATGGGATAGCGTCGATGACAAGGACGCATTTACGCACGACCAACTTGCTGCCCGTATTAAGCACACTTTTGATTTCGTGCCATGGGCACCGCTTATCTTTACTAGTTCAGTCACTGGCCAAAATGTCACCAAGTTATTTGATATCGTGCTAGAAATACACCAAGCCCGCCAGACGAAGATTACAACTCCACTTATCAACCGCTGGCTGAAGAAGGTAACCAACACTCATCCACCGGCTGGTCTCAAGAACACGACACCCAAGTTGCAATATATCGTGCAAGAGGCCGATAACCCGACAAACTTCAAGGTGTATGGTAGCGACACAAAATTCCTGCACTGGAGTTACAAACGCTTCATGGAACGCAAGCTCCGCGAAGCCTACGGATTTGACGGTACGCCCGTCAGATTCTGGTTCTTCGACAAGCGCTAGCAACAGTAGCGCACACTTCATAAAACTAGCGTCCATATTCTAAATTCTGTATTCTAGTCTTATGGGTTTATTTGTACGCAAGAATACTGCAATATCTAGTGATGGGCCTGCATTTGTTATTGGCAGTCAGCAGACGATCCTCATTGTCGGCCTAGGCAATATTGGCAAAGAGTACACCAATACGCGGCACAATATTGGGTTTCATTGCGTGGATGCCTTTGTTATGCAGCAAGACTTTCCCAAGTGGTCTACCAAATCTGATCTACACTGCGACATTTCAAGAAGCACTATTGGCAATATGAGCATCGTGCTCATCAAGCCAGATACCTACATGAACGAGAGCGGTCAAGCAGTACAGGCCGCCAAACAGTATTTCAAAATTCCAAACTCACAAATCCTTGTGATACATGACGAATTAGACCTCGAGTTTGGGACGATCCGGACACAAAACGGTGGTGGCGCAGCGGGTCACAACGGTATTAAATCGATCATACAGCACTGTGGCGATGACTTTGCTCGCATACGTATTGGTATCAAAAACGAACGAGCAGCCAAGATGGATAGCGCCGATTTTGTTCTTGCTAAATTCACTGGCGATGAGATGCACCAGCTGCCCGCACTCACCAGGGAAGTATTAAACCTTGTCACTGAATACACCGCAACTGGCGCTGTATCATCGCAAACCCTAAGTTTCCTCGCCTGAAGACTAGATAATCCGCTAAGTACTAGGCGCCAACTAAAAAGAGCTCCTAGAGGGTGAGAAGCCCCGGTGGGGCTTTGCAAGGAAAGCTACTGATAGCAACTTGTTGCTAATCATGTAGTTTCGGGGTCGCTGGAAGCGACTGGGCACAGAAACATAAAGAGCCCCAAGAGGGGGAGAACTGCCTTGAATGGCAGTTTGGACGGCCGGAGACCCGGAGCAATTTATTGCCCGAGTCGAGGTGGGCTCGCGCGGCTGCAAAGCAGAACGTGCGAGTGGGCAGTAACTAAAAAGAGCTCCTAGAGGGGGTGGGCACCACTAGAAGCTCATTTTAGGGGACGACATTTGTCATCCCGTAAATACACCCTTCAACCCACCCCAAGCGAAGCGTCGGAAGAACTCCACAGATAAACTTCTGAGCCGTCCGCCAAAGGCGTCCATACCCGGAGGTACTCGCTTTTGAAATTGGGTAGTTAAAGGGATTAGTCTGTTTTAGAGCGTTCACCCAAAATGGGCAAAGGCTATATAAGTGGAGGGTAACAACTTAGTACAGCGCGCTCTAAAACAACCTAACTAAATCCTCCATAGCCTATTGGCAACGGGGGGTGTTAGAATGGGGGGATAGGGTACGTAAAATCGGATATACGGACTTACGGTTTGCCATTTT
>JAGQNJ010000011.1 GCA_020428115.1 Candidatus Saccharimonadota bacterium | reverse complement strand
CGAGGAACACCCCGGGCCATTCCACGATGGACCAGCCACAGACCAGAGATCCTCCATGCTCGGCCGCGTGCTTCTGGACGTTGGAAAAGCACTCGACAAATTCTTTGCTACCACGTGAGACAATAAGCTGTGGACCACGAAGGCCACGCTCTACATCCTTGAGGTACACCTTGAGCCGTTGCCCTGGATAGTAATGTTCACCCTGTATCTGCTCACTCCCTGGCATTAATGCTTGCGCCTTGCCTAGGTCGACTCGAACCATGCGACCCTCAACTCGAGCAACGATTCCGTTAATAACCGTGCCGATTTTGTCTTCGTACTCATTCATGATGATCTCTCGCTCTGCTTCGCGCAGACGTTGCAGGATAACTTGTTTGGCTGTCTGCGCTGCAACACGGCCAAAACTATCAACCTTTTGGTGGATTTCTACGGTTTCACCAACTTTTGCATTTTTGCGTATAGCCTGGGCTTTACTTAGGCTGATCTGTGTCTGTTCGTCTTCGACAGTGTCGACCACTTCCTTTTCGACGTAAGCATCGACATCACCAGTATTGAGGTTCATCGTTACGCGTACTTCTTGTTCGCGATCACCATAATCACGCCGATACGCCGCGGCAAGTGCCTGCTCGACGATTTCTTGGACGGCATCTTCTGGCAAGTTCTTCTCTTCGGCAATAGCCTTTACTGCCATACCGAGTTGTTTCATATCTAGTTCCATATTTTTTCCTTTCGTGTTGATCATTTTGAGACCTTGGCTGCATTTGGATACAGAATTTGGGCAACGACGAGAAACGGACCGAATCGTACATGTAATACGAAGAGGTAGTGTCGGAGTCGTTAACTAAATTCTGTGCCAAAAGTGTTAACAGAGTTTCTGACTCTGGCAGAAAGTAGGCTAACACGGTGAGCTCAAGGTACGAAAAAATCCGACCTGCCGGCCGGACTAATACACCCGTAGTATATCAAATTCGCTCCGCTCGGTCAAACCCTGGCCTCAAAGGCTGCCAATTTCTGTGCAAGCTCACCTCTGCGATACGTGGTACCACTATGTAGTGCAACCTCCTGGACTAGTGGTACAGAGACATTGTGGTCACCCGGCTTTACAGGCCCAGACCCATGTCGTACCCTAAATTTCCACGTTCCAGAAGGTGTAGCGTACACAGAATAGCGCGTTTCAATAACCTCTAGCTTCGCAAGCTGCAGCATAGCCTGCGGGTCCCAAGAGGTTGGCAATGGCGCAATGTACTCCTGTTCTCGGTAAATATACAGTGGCCTATCTCCAAAAGCGGTATAGTATATTCCGCTGTCTAGCCATGATGCATAGCGCTGAGTACGGTGCTCGGTAGCCTGTGGGTCAACTTTAGCAACTTCTGGTGTGCCATACTGCTTCCAGGCCGTAAATTCAACTCCATCGAGTTCTTCTCGTACCGCCTGGATCTCTCCACTTGACCATAGTCTGTCCGATAGGTCTTCAAACTGCCTGCGGACACCACGAATTGCGCTCTCAGTCGCAAGCAATGCATCTGGCGTATCTAGTAATACATCTGTTTCAAAAGAAGGAATATCGGCATTCATAGATACAAATATTATACCATGCATGCAATACTTGGTCAATTCCTATGATAGAATACTCTGTACATGGCAAAAACCGTCAAACGACTTATCGAGCAATTCAAACCAGAACACTATGACCTGGCGCTGGTAATTAGTGAAGACAAAACATCCTTTGCGGGCACGGTCACCATACGTGGACACAAAATCGGTAGGCCCAGTAAGCGAATTGCCTTCCATCAAAAAGCACTCAAGATAACCAACGCTACACTAGTACACACTCCCAAGCAGGGCGTAGCACAGTCCATGCCGATTAGTCGTATAAACACCCACAATTCACAGGATGAAGTTCGGCTACACAGTGAGCAGCTTCTATATCCAGGTAACTACATTGTAACCCTAGAGTTTCATGGCAAAATTACCAAGCAAATGAACGGTATTTACCCTTGCCACTTCAAGCAAGCTGGTGTTGCCAAGCAGCTTATTGCAACCCAGTTCGAGAGCCATCACGCACGTGAAGCCTTCCCTTGCATTGACGAACCAGAAGCAAAAGCGACATTTGACCTAACCCTAACCGTGCCAAAAGACGAAGTCGTATTAGCAAATACTCCTGTCAAAACCCGCAAAGTTCAAGGTCAGACTCAAACGGTCGCCTTTGAGCGAACCCCAATAATGTCATCGTACCTTCTGGCTTTTGTGTTCGGAGAACTAGGCTATTTGCAGAAAAAAACCAAGTCTGGGGTTACTGTTCGTACATACGCGACACCAGATAATGTTGCAAACACCCAGTTTGCCCTCGATGTGGCGGTACAGTGCCTAGAATTCTACAACGAATATTTTGCAATACCCTACCCGCTCAAGAAATGCGATATGGTTGCGCTGCCTGATTTTGCTAGTGGCGCTATGGAGAATTGGGGGCTGATAACATACCGCGAACAAGCAATGTTAGTTGACCCCAAAAACACTAGTCTCTCGAGCAAGCAATGGGTGGCAATGGTGGTCGCCCATGAACTCGCGCACCAGTGGTTTGGAAATCTCGTTACCATGCGCTGGTGGACAGACCTATGGCTCAACGAAGGCTTTGCGAGTTGGATAGAATATTTGGCAATTGACCACATTTTCCCCGAATGGGACATGTGGACCCAGTTCATTGCCAACGAACAACAGTCAGCACTCAAGCATGACGCACTTGAGCATACACACCCAATCGAGGTGCCCATCAAACATCCTGATGAAATCCGAACCATTTTCGATGCGATTAGTTACGAAAAGGGCTCTAGTGTTATTCATATGCTGCACCAGTACCTTGGGGCGCAGGCTTTCCGTGATGGTCTACGATACTACCTCAAGAAGCACAGTCACGCGAATACTGATACCGTCGACCTTTGGAAGGCACTAGAAGAAATATCTCACAAGCCTGTAGCGAAATTTATGGATGCCTGGACACGTAAACCAGGCTACCCAATTATTCGCGCAGAAATTGACCAGCAACAGCTCCGTCTACACCAAGAACGCTTCTATCTTAACCGATCAAACATCCAGGAACACGACCGTACAACCTGGTCAATACCATTGCTTGCAAATATCCCTGGAGTCAAAGATGAGCTTGATGAGCGTGAAATCACCCAAGAACTTGATGACCCCTTGCATATAAAGCTCAATCAGGGGCATGGCGGATTCTACCGTACCATCTACAACGCATCGCATACCCACGAACTTGCCGATCTTGTACGGCGCGGCAAGCTCGCTCCTCTCGACCGCCTTGGCCTCTTGTCTGACTCCTTCGAAGCGGCAAAGGCTGGGTATACTGATACCGACGATGCTCTTGACCTGCTGCTTTCCTACACCGAGGAGTCAAACTCAGCTGTTTGGGATGTTATCGTTCGTAACCTTGGTGAAGTGCGGAGCGTACTTGGCTATGAAACAGACCTACGAAACTACATGAAACCCTTCGAACGAAATCTGGTACAAGCACAGGTTGCGCGGCTTGGATGGCGACCAAAGAAAGGTGAAACTCATTTTGATGCTTTACTGCGTCCCACTGTACTTGGATTAGCTGCAATTGCTGACGATAAAAAGGTTGTCGACAAGGCACTCAGCTTATTCAAGGCAATGCGGCACCCCGAAGACGTTGCCTCTGACCTGCGCGAGTCGCCAACAGAGCATCAGCTCAAGGATCAAACGGTTGATCCAGATATGCGAAGTATCGTATATGGTACTGCGGCTCGTCACGGTGACAGCACAACCTTTGCAAAATTGTGGGCAATGCATGAGGCGACTGATTTCTCTGAGGAGCGTCATAACTTAACTGCAGCGCTCACGGGGTTTAAACAGCCTGCAGTTATTAAAAAGTCTCTGGGACTTATTATCAGTGACTCAGTGCGGCACCAAGATATAAGTTACTGGATAGCATACAGCTTTATGAATAGACATGCGCGAGCTCAGACGTGGGAGTGGCTCAAGCAAAACTGGCAGTGGTTGCATGATAACCTCGGGAGTGACTTATCATTTGGGCGAATGCCAATGTATGCCGCCCGAGCTTTTGCAAGCGAAGAGTTTTTGGTTGAGTACAAGGAATTCTTTGCGCATCGTAGTACACCAGCACTCGATCGTTCAATCAAACAAGGCATTGAAATGTTGCAGTGGCGCATAGACTGGCGCACGCGAGCCGAGAAAGAAGTCCTCGCCTTCTTTAAGGCCCAAAAATAATCCTTCCCCTTTCTTTTTAATCGTAAAAAGAAACAAAAACTCCCAGGCACACTTCCGGCTCTTGGTTGTTCATCGTAAAAGAGTGACCATGCTCAATGCTGCCGCAAGCTCCACATATTCGCTCTAAAGGTCACTTTTACATTCACCGGTCCAGGAGCCTCCAGAGCCTGGAACTACGGACACCAGCAGAAACTCTATAGCCTGGGGTTAATCAGTAGGCGTACGTAATTCTGGGGTTTGGGCATCTCGAAACAACAGAGTACTTTTGGTAGCAAAAAGAATGAGAGAAGGATGGTGGTGTAAAAGTATTGAGTAGGTTATGGGGTGAAGCTGAAGTTTGGCAATATATTAGTGTCAAAGTCTTGCTCAAACTGAGGTGCTTCTGTCCAAAGTTTTATCGTTTTATCACGGAGTGGCAGTAGTATCATGATACCCTGTTTGCCTTTCTCGATTTCGCCTGTAAGTCGTAAGCCAACGACATTTTTGACATTAACAGGCTGGTACGGCTGAGAGCTGACCTTGCCTTGTTTGACATCATTGTCATAGGCCTTTGCTTCATCAGAAAACGTCTTCTCGCTAACTTGTAAACGCAGCGCGTAGCTAGCGCCAGTATCAACCCCAGGCACTACTCCTGGATAAAAATATCCATCGAGCGGAGCACTGCCCTTGCCGCTGTCATTGACGTAGGCGCTCCAGGTCTTTGGATACTTGATAATTATTGTCCCGAGTGATGAGGGACCTTGGTACTCTTTGAGTGGCTGTTTTTCTCGTTCGATAAATTCATTATCCTTTTCGGTTGCCGTCTGCTTCTCGGCAACATCAACAGCAGTTGCAATCTTCTCATCGACATTGTTTTTGTAATCCTGGCGTCCAGAGTAGGCCCAGAAGCCAAAAGCAAGTGCACCAAAAAAGGCAAGCACAATAACAATCAGCGGTATAAGCAGCACATTTATTGCGCCCTTTTGGTCTACAGGTTTCATACTGCTAATGGTAACTGATAGTCCCCATCAAGGCAAGACTAGTCATAGAGATACAAAAACAAACCACCGCGCCGTTTTGCATATCGCTTGCCAGGTATCTCAAAGGCAAAGCTGACAAGCTTGGTTTTGCCCCGAGCTTGCTTGGTAATTTTCTGATCAAGCCGCCTCATATACCGATCAAGCAAAAACACAAACACCCCATCACACTCAGGCAGTTGTACATTCCAAAAATTGCCCCACACAATGCGCACTTGTTTACGATATTTCCAGGTTGTCAGGCGCGAGTATACAACCAACAAAGGGTTAAGCTCATAGCCAATAGCTAGCAAACCGCGCTGTGCTGCCGCGCGCAGTACGCGCCCGTCGCCACTTCCCAGCTCTAGCAGCGTTTGCCCCTTTTTAAGATCAATCAGATCGAGCGCTGTTTTGACCTGCGGACTCAGCGTTGGTACATACGGCGCCCCAAAGAGGACTACGAACGCAAAACAAATCAAAACAAACACCACGCCAAACAATACCAACTGCATGCTACGCTCGCTTGTGTTTGGTTATTTTGTTCTCAGCAGTTTTGAGATATGTTTCTAACTCGGTAACTAACTTTGTCCCGTGCTGATGCAGCTTCATTGCCTCGTCAATATCAATATCATCCTGTTGTAACCTAGCCAGCACCTCATCAAGTTGTTCTTTTAGCTCACGGTATGATTTGTTTGCCATGCGAGTCTTGTCTCCATTATTACCTCGACACCACTAATATCAATTGCTTCGTGCAACAGAGTGGTTACAAATGCCCGTTGCACATCACTCATCGGTTCTGGTGGCGTTGTAGGCTCATATATATCATTAAACAACAGCCCAGAGTCTTTCGGGATCAAACTAGCCGCGCCGGCTCTTACAGTATATGGCCCAGGTGGCCATGATTCCCCGATGTATTCTGGGGTTTCTGTTAAACCATCCAACATTAAATGCAAAAGAGCTTGGCCATAGTGCCCTTCACGTATCGTTAGTTTAGTTGCCACATCCTCGCCATCAACAAACCTATCTGCTAAGGGGGCTTCAGTTATACCGTGTGCAATGAGAGTGCTCACTGCGGCACGCGGCCAACTCCGTTCGTCTGCCAAGGCCTGGTCTGCCATGTCTTGTATGAGCTTGTCTGCTGCTGCTCTACGCACTGCATCATCTATGTCTAACCCACCTGCTGTGATTTCACTCATGTCACCTCCTTGGTTATAAAGATACTATACCATACTCTAGCTACTGTACTTCAGCACCAAACTGACCATCTGCCACGCGGATCTGGATTTGATCTCCTCGCTTTGTTGCCGTCTTGGAACGGACCAATGTGCCGTCCTTGTACACCAGAGCATAGCCACGTTTGAGCACAGTTGATGGATTGATAACACTCAGGAGTTTCCTGGTACTTTCGAGCTGAACACGCTGCCGCCGTATGACAAGATTAATATAGTCTCGGCTTTGTTCGTCAAAGGCACTAAGCTTTTCGCGCGCTCGTGCGATTGCCCGTTGCACGGAATCGCTCATGCGCTGATTCACATCATGAAGTTCTGCTAGCTCACGCTGTCTATCAGGCACGAGCAACTCTGCGGCATTACTTGGCGTGCTGGCGCGCATATCTGCTGCCATTTCTGCCAAACTCACATCTATCTCATGACCAATAGCAACCAGCGTCGGGATACGACTACCAGCTACAGCCCGCGTGACGCTTTCGGTATTAAACACTTGCAGATCTTCACTACTACCGCCCCCACGGGTTATCACCAAAACGTCTGGCGCCTGAGCATGGCTATTAAAATATTCTAGTGCCGCAATAATTTGCGTTGGTGCATCCTCGCCCTGAACCTGCACATCATATAATCCAATTTCTAGCCCTGACCATCGGCTACCAATAACTTTTACGAAATCAGCATACGCCGCCGACTCAGCCGAAGTGATAAGTCCAATGAACTTTGGCGGATACGGCAACATCCGCTTGCGCGCCTGCTCAAACAATCCTTCTTTGCTAAGCTTGGCCTCCAGGAGTTTGGCAGCCTTTTTGATAGTGCCCTCTCCTGCCAGCTGGATGGACTGGACAGTAATACTAAACCCAAACTTCGGATGGAGTTGTGGACTACCAACAACTCGCAGCATCATGCCATCTTCGAGGGGCCCGGGCAAATTGTACACACTTCCAAAAAACCGTACGTTTGCGTCCTCGTCCTTGAGATCAAAATACACCCAGCGGTTTTTACTCACCCGAAAGCTACTGAGCTCACCCTCAATAACAACACTTGGATAGGCATACGCGACTGTCTGGTTGAACACAGCCACGAAGTCACTAACGCCGAATACCGGCACACGACTCATGGTTTGGGCACTTCGTTACTGTGAAGCGCTCGGTGATAATAGTAGTAGCCTGGTGGCAACTGCATACCCATATTTAGTACACGGTACATGATTGTCACTGGCAAGCTTACACCAGCTGGCACACCTGCCGAAGCCATAATTGCCGTCATCAACGCCTCGTAAATACCAACTCCTCCTGGCAGTACAGACACAAGCCCCGCAAAGTTTGCAACTGCATAGGCGATAATCACGGCGCCTGGGTTAACCCACTCGCCAAAGGCAATGTACACCACATAGATTGTCAGAACTTCCGCAAGGTTTGCCAGCAATCCATAAAACAGCGGTTTTTTAAGAAAGCCTGGGTTTTTCTTGAGTACCATGTAGTTTTCGTGCAGGTCGGTAAAGACTCGCTCTACCCTATCAACATTAATCGTTTCGGGGTGTTTGGGTCGCAGTACATGAATAAGCTTATTGACCAGTCGCGTTAGGTACGTAAAGAACCCGTTGATACGGCGTTTGCTCCCAATAATAAATGCCGCTGCAATTGTGCCAACAAGTAACAAAGTTGCTAATGAGCTTGCGATAAGTATGACAAACTGACTGGCCTGCCCGCCGATTACCAGCAATATCAATCCGATAAATAGCAACACCTGAAACGATACAAATAGCAGAATAAATCGCATCATTTGTACTAACGTAGCCTTGCCGTAGCTCACTCCCTCCGCCTTCATACGTAACCCAAAGTAAGAAAATCCCGACACTCCACCACTTGGAAACACATTGTTTACAAAATTGAGCTCGAGCACTACTCGCACGAGATACCCGTAGCGAATCTTGTGAGCAAGCACCGCAAACAGCGCCTGATACATTCGTGCATAAGCATGATAGTTCAGCATCTGCGCAGGAATCATCAGCAACAATGCATATCGATTAACTCGACTAAGATTTGAGATCGTCTCAAGTATCTGTTCACGGGCAAAATAGACCACAGCAGCAAGTGCTACTAACGTGACAATAGTTAGAATAAGTTTCCAGCGTTGCTGTCTTCTCTTTTCTTCTGGCATAGATCAATATGTATTATAACCCAAAAAGTACTCGACTCGCGCTATACTTATACTAATGAATAAAACGTTAGTTATTTTTGGGAGGCAACCCGCCCTGGGACTTGCCGAAATCGAAAGCCTTTATGGAGCAGATACCGTAACACCAATTGGCAACCATGGCGCAATTATTGATATTGACCCAAACCAATTCGATATAAACCGTGTTGGTGGAACAGTAAAGGCTGCCAAACTATTAACCCAGCTTGAGTTCACAGACTGGCAAAAGCTATCTGACTATCTTGTAGAGCACGTGCCCAAACACACGTGTTGCATCGGTCCAGGTAAATTGCTGTTTGGCATTAGCACTTATGGACTTCAAACCAACCAGAAGGCTATTGAACGCACAGCGCTCAGTGTCAAAAAAGCGGTTCGCCAGTCTGACATGCGACCAGTTCGCGTCATACCTACCAAGGCAACCGAGCTGTCCAGCGCGCAAGTGTTACACAACAAGCTGGCACAGCCGCCTCTTGGGATGGAATTGCTACTAGTGCAACATGGCGACTCGGTATATCTCGCTCAAACCGTTGGCGTACAGGATATCGAGGCCTATGCAGCACGTGATCAAGCTCGCCCGAAGCGTGATGCTCGTGTGGGTATGCTCCCGCCCAAGCTCGCACAAATCATTCTTAACCTAGCTATTGGTGACCTCGACGCACATATCGGTGAAGTGATTCTTGATCCTTTTTGTGGTACTGGCGTGATCCTGCAGGAAGCGCAAATAATGAAAGGTTTTGACGTGTATGGAACTGACATTGATCCAAGAATGGTTGAATATTCCAAAGCCAATCTTGAGTGGCTTCATCAGACACACCAAATCGGCACAAACTATTTTAGACTCGAGGTTGGTGATGCAACAAGCTATCAGTGGGACATAATGAACGCCGTATTTTGCATCGCCTGCGAAACCTACCTCGGTCGACCATTCGCACACACTCCCGACCCCGAGACACTTCACCTTGTCATGAATGACGTCAACACTATTCACAAAAAGTTTTTGCAAAACGTCGCCAAACAAACAAGCAAAGGTTTCCGCATGTGTATTGCCGTACCCGCCTGGTTTATTAACGGTTCGTTTAAACATCTTTCTACCCTTGACCACCTCGAGGAACTGGGGTATAATCGATTGAGTTTTAAGCACGTGGATAATAAATCGCTTATTTATCACCGTGAAGGTCAGATCGTTGGCCGTGAATTAGTAGTATTAGTAAGAAAGTAGAGCGACATGTCAAAAGTTAAAGCAGGCGGTTCAAGTAAGAACGTTCATGACTCCCCCGGACAGCGGCTGGGTGTTAAGCTTTTTGGCGGCGAAAAGGTCAAGACTGGCCAAGTTATCGTTCGCCAGGTTGGCATGACCAAGCGAGCTGGTAAGGGCACATTTATGTCTCGCAACTTTACTATCCATGCAGCACAAGACGGAACTGTTGCCTACAATACTCGCAAAGTACGCAGCTTCACCGGCAAAAGTATTCGTCGTACCGAAGTAACCGTCGAGTAATAAACTTGTAGCAAAATCAAACCGCCCACACAGGCGGTTTTTTTATTTGCCTTGCATTTCTTCTTGGCGTGTTCCCTCCGCGACAGTATCAGGTACTATCTCAGTAAAGGTTACTGCTCGGACCCACTTATTGTAGTTTGAACTTTCTCAAGCTGGCTCAGGGTTCGTAGGTATTCATCTTTTACAGCCTTAGCTTCTTCCGGCAAGGCTAAAAGTGCTTGGCCGGCATATTGGCCAAATTCTGTTGAGGCCTGGCCATCGCCTGCAGCTTGAGCTTCTTTCTTGCCAAGTGTGTTTGAAGCATATCTATGAAGGTTTGCACGTGTATCCGGATCGAATGGCTCTTCAATTGACGCTAGCTTTTCTTTCAAACGCTCTGCTCTATCGTCTAGAGATTCCGCAGGTTTTTCTGATTCAGCAAAAGTAACTCTGGTACCGTTCTTAGAATGGTCATCTATAGTAGCTTCCCCATCTTCACCGATTTGAATTGAGAAGTGGTTCCTAGAAATTGCTTCTGTACCTCTTTCATTTTCATCAAGTCCCAGGTCGTGAGATAGTTCGGTTTTACGACCTACATTAGCAGGCTGGCCAATCTCAAGAGGTACGTATGCTCTCATATGATCACTTGGCGAATAATTGTGTGCAACAAGCCCGTACCTGCTTTGTACGCGCCCGAAGATATGTGTCATAGGCTTACCCTTGTAATACAGCAAGCTCGGTGGGTCATTTGGGTCTATTTCACCAAAGTCCATTAGCGCTATTTGTTTGGCGGGTTCTTCCTCGGTACCTGGCAGCTCAAACAGAGCAACAACGTCTCCGTTGTAGCCATTGCCTGTTTCTACAGCCTGGTTACCTTCAATATAGGAACCAAGCGCAAGCTTAGCAGTTTCGCCATGTGCCAGCTCAACTGTAGTGAGGGTATCTTCGCCTAGTTTTTGGTCGACAATGTGAGGGTGTGTTTGTTCTGACATTTTTGTGTTTACCTAACAGATACAATATTAGCATAAACTTTTTAAAAAGTCAACCTTACTGCAGAGTATTGGTGCTTTGAGTGGATCTAACATTTCCTTGCAGATATTTGACACAGCAGAGCGCTGCAAACAAATGTTAGATGCCGAGGTGGTGCTTAATACGCTCCACCACGTCCGCTATCACAACTTGTGATTTTACTAAGTAATCGTCGGCTCCGAGCTTTTCGGCCTTCTCTTTATCAGTATCCTGGCTCAGAGCAGTTAACATGACCACTTTGATATTGGCGGTTTCTGGTGTGTTGCGAAGAATATCGAGTACATCAAAGCCACTTACCTTTGGCATCATCACATCCAGCAATATGAGTTCGGGCTTGAACTCAAGCGCAGCTGCAAGTGCATCCTCACCGTTGGGCACACGTTTGACTACAAAACCTTCGGCCTCGAGGCGCTGCACATAGACGTTGGCCAAGCCATCGTCATCTTCTACTAGTAAAATTCTATGTCCTTCGTTTCCCATAATGCTAATGGTAGAGTATTTTATGAGTTTTTACAACTTGCGATAAATCCATCAAATAATGGTTGGGGGCGGTTTGGTCGAGAAGTAAATTCTGGGTGGAATTGACTGGCGACAAAGAACGGATGGTCGATAGCCTCGATAACCTCAACCAATGTGCCATCAGGAGATGTGCCAACTGCTTTGATGCCCCACTTTTCGTACATATCTCGGTAATCATTGTTACACTCACAGCGGTGACGATGTCGTTCTTCGATTTTGGTTGTACCATACAGCTTTGCGGCCTTGCTACCCTTTTGCAGTACACATGGATAGTTACCCAACCTCATAGTTCCGCCGGTGTTTTCTTTGCCCTCTTGTCCTTGCATGACATCGATTACCCTGTCTGTCGCCTGTGCATCAAGCTCAACCGTAGTCGCCTGTTGCAATCCGGCATTTCGTGCTGCGGCAATAACGCCTACTTGCAAGCCGAGACACAGCCCGAGATACGGTAACTTGTTGTTCAGTGCGTACCGAGCAGCCTTGATTTTGCCTTCGACACCCCTGGTACCAAATCCACCGGGCACTACAATACCGTCGAATTTCTTGAACACATTTTTTAGGTTTGTTCCTGGCTTTTCGAGTGCTTCCGAATCAACCCATGTAAACTCAAACCCTATCTTGTTTTTCCAGGCAGCACTTTTGAGTGCTTCCATAACTGATATGTAGGTGTCTTCGTTGTCCAAATATTTAGCGACAACACCGATTTTGACCTTCTGGCTTGGCTTTTCTTTGATCTGATCTACCATCGTTTGCCATGCCTTAAGGTCCTTGGCCTTGTGGCCACGAAGATGCAATTTATTAGTGATGTACGCGCCTATACCCTGGTGCTCAAGTGTTAGTGGTACTTCGTACACCGTGTCGGCATTAGGAAGCAATGCTATTCCCTTCTCTGGTACACCGCAAAAGGCACTGAGTTTTGCGCGCGTACTACCATTTGCAGGTACTTCTGTGCGTGCTACCAACAAGTCAGGCACGATACCCATGCTGCGAAGATCACGTGTGGCATTCTGTGCTGGCTTAGTTTTGATCTCTTTACTGGTAGAAAGGTATGGCAAGTACACCACCTGCACAAACATGCAATGCTCCTCGCCTACGCTGCTGCTAAACTCCCTGATCGCCTCAAAAAACGCTGGGCTCTCGTAATCACCAACGGTTCCACCAATTTCGACTATATGTACATCGTAGCCCTTGCTTGCGCTTGCAATGTATTGCTGAATTGCGTTGGTGAGATGTGGTACAACCTGCACTGTTTTGCCCAGGAATTTGCCGTTTCGTTCGTCCTCAATGAGTTTAAGTAGTATGCGCCCGCTCATTACCGAGCTTGATTTGGTCATTTCTGTATCAAGGAACCGCTCATAGTGCCCCAGATCAAGATCTGTCTCTGCCCCATCTTTGGTTACAAAACACTCGCCGTGTTCAGCTGGATTGAGCGTGCCAGCATCGACGTTGAGATAAGGGTCGAGCTTTTGTGCATTGACTTTGAGCCCGCGGGCTTTAAGAATGGTGCCGATGGAGGCGGCGGTGATGCCTTTGCCGAGTCCCGATAGGACTCCGCCCGTTACAAAAATATACTTGGGTTGCTGGCGTTTTATCACCTATTGCTTCTCCTTCTCCTCCGTCACCCTAACGTAGTAGATATTAGCACACTAGAGGTAAAAAAACCAAAAGAGTTTTGCGCGGTTAATACAAAGCAGTTTGCGACATTGTTACTTTGCTCCGCCAAAGTAATCAAAGCTCTCCAACCATTCGAAAACAATATGGTCGTTCACATCGCTTATGTCCGCGCCGAAAAAGTGCAAGCATCCCTCACGCGATATTTATATATTGATGGCTCGGGCAGATTTTCGGCTTGATTCGGACAAAGCTTGCTCGCTCTCTCTATTTTCTCGAGATTGGACAATTGGTTCTGAGTATTTGTCGAACGTTGATTAGATGTTGTAAATAACTGAGTGGTCCGCCAGCTGGCGGATTCCTCCAAGTGTCTGACGATAAAGAGTGCTAGTGAAGCACTCTTTTGAGGAGTTTTGGAGGCAAGCTCGGTTTTTACAATCAGCTAGTCACAGTGAGGACAACCGCCCAGTGGTTTTTGATTCTTTTTGCCAGCAAAAAAGAATTTTGGATTGGTCGCTGGAAAGAAGAAACTAGTTTTGAAGGATACCCAACGCGGCGTCTTTTTGCGGATCACGACCCGCGCTGTAGTCCTCTGTGGTAATCTGAACCTCTTGGTCGGGAGCGATGCCTTCTTTGTCGATATTACGACCGCTCGGTGTATACCAGCGAGCGACTGTTACTTTGAGTATGCCACCGCTTGGTATCGATTCAAGCTGTTGCACGCTACCCTTGCCAAAGGTTTTCATGCCGAGCAAGTTTGCAGCATCATTATCGCTCAGCGCACCGGCGACAATTTCGCTGGCACTTGCACTACCTTCGTTGATCAGTACGACTGTAGGCACACCCTGTAATACCGGGTCACCATGTGCGCGGTAAGTCTTGATCGTCTCGCCCCCACGGCGCTCCTCTAGCACGACTGTGCCAGGTTTGAGCCACAAACTTGACACATCAACCGAAGCCTCAAGCAAGCCCCCTGGGTTACCACGTAAGTCCAGCACGATACCTTTTGCTCCTTGCTGTTTAAGACTGGTTGCAGCTTGCTGAGTAAGCTTAGCCGTATCTTCGGCAAAGCGACTTATCTTGATGTAGCCAATAGAGCCATCCAGCATCGAATACTCAACACTCGGAATCGTAATGTCAGCGCGGGTTATCGTAAACTCCATCTCTTGACCATCTCGCACGATGGTTAGTGTCACGTTGGTTCCCGACTCGCCACGGATTTTGCTCACTGCTTCGGTAAGACTCATATCAAAGGTGCTTTGCCCATCAATCTCCGTGATAATATCTTGCGCTCTGAGTCCTGCCTGCTCGGCCGGAAAGCCACTTATCGGAGAAACAACTACAATAACATCATCCTTTTTACTAAGTTCAGCCCCTATACCACTGAATGTTCCGTTTAGATCTTGATTAAATTCTTTGGTTTCTTCGACATTCAGAAACTCTGTGTAGGGGTCGCCCGTTGCTCGCGCCAAACCAGACTTCATGCCATCGAGTAGTGCAGTTTCATCGAGCTCGCCATCAAAATTTTGCCGCAGAGCGTTGTAGACCTGTTGTACCGAACTGTAATTGAGCTGAGCTGGTAGCTGCGGATTCTCTGTCTGATTACTGGCAAATATCGAGAAAGACAGTGTGCCACGACCGACACCCCAGCCAGCAAAGAACAGTCCAAGCCCCACCAGGATAAGGATGCTTATACGGGTAATGCTGTTAGATTTGCTGCTGTTTGTTGTCTTGTGACCACTGGTTGCGTTGCGATGTGTGATGTTCGGCATAGGTTCCTTTATATATTGTAAGTGTCTAGCAAATCCATTATACCCGACCCTGGCTGATTATCAGCAGGCCTATCTGAATTTTCGTGCATTATCTCTCTAGGGGTATTAGAAGTGTATGAATACGAGTCCAGCAGTTGATATGCGCGCTTCGCTGTAGTTACCATCCCAGGCCGCATTGTACTGGCTAATATAGATGGTGCCGTCGCCGTATACATGTTCTACATACATTGCATGTCCGTAGAAGCCAGCATTCTTGATGGCGACATCACCGACTCGTGGGTTTGTGTCAACGGGTATACCCGCAGCACGCGCATTGTCGTCCCACTGGTTTGCATTACCGATACCGCCCCAGTACGGCATGTAGCGTCCACTGCTCCACACCTTCCAGGCTGTATAGCTTACGCACTCGCGGTTATACATACCCCAGGTATCAATAATCGAATCTATCGGAGCAAACGCCCATGCGCCTGGGTAGCCACCACCACCGGGTATACCCTGAGGCACACTACCGCCAAACAGTTTAGCGTTCTCGGCGGCCTGCTGCTTGCGAAGTTCGGCAATTTTTGCACTATTGTTCTTGATCTGCCCGTTAAGCTCATTGCGCTGTGATTCATTGAGCGACAACAGACGATCTTGCTCTGCGCGCTGACCATTAAGCCTTGCTTGGCGTGTCTCTTGGTCCTTCTTCTGAGCCTCCAGTATTTCTTTTTCTGCGTTTAGCTGATGTTTGAGTTCGTTAACCTTATCGAGTGTAGCCTTGATTTTGTCTTTTACACTATTACGATACTGTTGCTTATCGACAAAATCGCTTAGATCCTGGCTTGATGCCAACATCTCAAGTGTCGATACATCACCCTCAACATACATCGCTCGAATGTTTTGGCCAAGCAATTGTCGCTGCTTAGCGAGCTCTACTTCGGCTTCATTAATTTTAGCTTGGGTTGCATCAATCTGCGCAACACTCTGGTTGATCTGCTCTTGTAAGCCATTGATTTCCTGCTGGAGCTTGCTAATTTTGTCATTAAAATCAACCGCTTGATCCTCAAGTACGCTCACCTGGCCTTGGGTATCAGAATTCTGACGAGACAGCTGGTCGATCTGTTCCTGTAGGCTCTGTGCCCACGCAAACGGCATCTGCGAAACTGCAACAACAAGCACTAGAATAACAGCTAAAGATGCTGCAGTGCGTCTAATGTATTTATTTGTTCGTTGTCTTGATTGTTTTTGTTTCATGGTTCTGCCTTTTTTTGTCAATTGGCGGACTCTATTAAACATAACTAGTATAACATACCCTCCTCTTGTCTTTCAATATAGTTTGAGCGTTTGCTCGCCTAGCTTTTCGTTTTGAATTTTAGGTAGCGGCGTGTGGCAATGATGGAAGATACCGCACCAATGAGTATACCAAGCATAAGCTGAATAGCAAGTATTGCCCAGAAATTATCTGCAAAATAGTCACTCGCATAGTTGATATCAAGCAATCCTAGTGTTGAGGCATTAAACGCCGAGGTTTGCACGGCAAAAACCGCATTCATAATTGCTACCGACAAGACAGCGGATATAATCCCGTAAAATATTGTCTCCACCACAAAAGGACCTCTGATGTACGCAGTGCTTGCCCCCAGAAGACGCATAATATTGATCTCGTCACGCCTGTTAAATATTGCCATACGAATGGTGTTAAAGATAATCAGCATCGATATCACTGCAAATATAATCACTCCTGCAACACCAGCTCTTCGAATGAACGCTGTGGCACTTGCTATCTTATCGATTGCCTCTTTTCGATCTCCAGAATACGAAGTCGGGTCAGACTGAAGTACGAGAACATCTGGCTGTTCGAGAAGTGTCTTGATATCAGCCACATTATTTGGGTCGTTAGGCTTGATCTTTAGGCTTGCTGGCAATGGATTATCAGTTTGTGATATGGCAATCAATAGATCTACATTTCCTTTATTTTGCTCCTTATACACCTCAAGTGCCTGGTCTTTAGATACGTACTCAACTGATTTAACGGTGGGCAGAGCCTCGATATCTTCGGTCAACGCATTGAGTTGGTCATTGCTAATATCATCGACGAGATAAACTGATATATCAATTTTGTCATTGATCTGTGCAATCGTATTGGCAAATGTGGCGTTGGCAACGACCGAAAACAATAAAATAGTCAGTGTAATTACCATGACAGCAATTGCCGCCACAGCAAGCCAAGCATTGCGAATAAAATTCAGCATGCCTGTCTTGATAATACGGCCAAGATTTATCAGTTTACGCTTCACAAATAACCTCAATTACATATGTGCTCATTATTCTTTATAAGTCCCTCTCGCCTTGTCACTTACGAGCTTACCGCCTTCGATAGTAATAACCCGCCGTTTTAGACGATTAACAATTTCTTGGTTGTGGGTTGTGAGCAACACGGTTGTGCCATAACGATTAATCTTCTCGAGTACCTTTATGACATCCCAGGCGTGCTTTGGATCCAGGTTACCGGTTGGCTCATCAGCAATGAGAATCTTGGGCTGACGCGCAATAGCACGGGCAATTGCTGCTCTTTGACGTTCACCACCCGAAAGTTCCCAAGGGTACCGCTTGGCCTTATCCTGTAACCCCACGATAGCAAGCACCTTAGGTACGGTGTGCTGAATTTCGTTGTTACTTGCCCCT
>JAGQNJ010000010.1 GCA_020428115.1 Candidatus Saccharimonadota bacterium | reverse complement strand
CTTGCAGTAGCAATCTTTATGATCGTTACAATGTGGAAGCTTTACGTAAAAGCTGGCGAGCCAGGCTGGAAGTCTATCATACCTGTGTACAACTTCTGGACCCTGTGTGAAATCGCTGGTAAGCCAGGCTGGTGGTCACTTGTGATCTTGCTTAGCTTCATTCCATTCGTCAACTTCGTTGCATGGATCGCTGTACTGATCGTACAGATCCTTGTATCAATCGAAGTGGCAAAGGCATTTGGCAAAGAGCCAGTATGGGCGCTATTGCTGATACTATTGCCAATCGTTGGTTACCCAATGCTTGCATTTGGTAGTGCTAAGTACACTAAGCCTGCAACTGCAAAGAAAGCTGCATAAATATCCTATCGGATGTATGTATGAGGAGGCTCCATCAGGAGTCTCCTCTGTTATTTGTGGTACAATAGGTCCTTGATATGAAAAGAGTATTAAACGGTTCTGAGCTGGCAAGCTACATTAAAGAGCGGCAAGCCAAACAAGTACGTGCACTGCGCCAAGCACACGGCATTATCCCCAAGCTCGTGATAATACGGACCAATCCTGACCCTGTTGTAGATAGTTATATGAAAATCAAAACGGGCTATGGCGCCGATATTCTCGTAGAGGTTGAGGTGCAGACTATTGATCAGTCCGAAGCAGTTAGTTCAATCAAACAGCTCAATAGCGATGATAGTGTACATGGGATAATCGTGCAGATCCCTTTGCCAGACCGCAGCAAAACAGACGAAGTTCTCAACAGTGTAGCACCAAATAAGGATGTCGATGGACTAGCTCAAACAACTAAGTTTGATGCGCCAACTCCAGTAGCTATCAACTGGCTCCTCGCCGGATACAATGTCGAGCTTGCTAACAAACATCTTGTTATCGTGGGCCATGGGCGGCTGGTTGGGCAACCCTTGGCAAAACTTTGGCAAGCCTGCCAGTATAACGTTGAGGTGGTGGACAAGCAAGTCCAAAACCTAGCAGAAGTAACGCGCCGTGCTGACGTACTTGTAACTGCAACCGGTGTACCTGGACTTATCAAACAAGACATGGTTAAGCCTGATGCGGTCATTGTAGATGCTGGCGTCGCAACCGATAGTAATGGGTTGGTAGGCGACGTTGCACCAGAGGTGCGTGATATGCCAGATATTATCATGACGCCAGAAAAGGGTGGTGTTGGACCCCTGACGGTCTGCGCGCTATTCGAAAACGTCATTCAGGCTGCAAGACAGTATGCGTCGACAAACTAAGCCGTCGCACAAGGCGGTAATTGGCGTATTTGACTCGGGCATAGGTGGTAAATCAGTTGCCAACGCTATACAAACTGCTCTACCAGACGATCAGGTGATTTTTGCCAGCGATACAACACATGTTCCCTATGGCACTAAGACACCCGAGGAGATACTGGGCTACGTAGTGCCGATACTCAACCAGCTTGTCGCACAGGGCTGCGAGGTCATTGTGATTGCCTGCAATACCGTGTCTACAACGCTCATCACACAACTACGAGCAAAAATACCCGTACCGCTAATTGGCATGGAACCGATGGTCAAGCCAGCAGCAGAGCAGACGCGGAGCAAAACTATTGCAGTCTTTGCAACTCCGACGACGCTCGCAAGCAAACGCTACTCCTGGCTGAAGCACACCTATGCCAACGGTATTGAAGTGCTTGAACCAGATTGTAGCGACTGGTCACATATGATCGAGACAAATCAAGTCGACCGTAACAAGATCTATGAGGTTACAAGGCAGGTCTGCAGCAGTGGAGCAGATGTTATTGTGCTTGGCTGTACACACTATCACTGGATAGAAGAGATGATACAAGAGGCCGCAGCAGGCAGGGCGACAATATTGCAGCCAGAACGTCCGGTTATTGCGCAGCTTTGCCGAGTGCTAGAACAGCAGACTTGAACTGTTCGCCACGGTCTTTGTAGTCTTTGAACATTCCAAAGCTTGCACAAGCGGTCGAGAGTAATACGACATCGCCTTTTTGGGCATTGTTTGCGGCGGTTTCTACGATAGTCGCCATGGTGACGTCAGAGCCAAGTATGGTGTGACCAATTTTGTTGTTCGTGTCGAGCTTGGTAATTGTGTTGATAATTTTGGGCCCAGTTTCACCAATACCAATGACATAACGAACAGTACCATTAACGACGTGTTGTGCTAGCTCTGTAAAGTCCGCTTCTTTGTCTGATCCCCCGAGAATCATAACTTTGGGTTGTGCAAATGATTGCATGGCTACAATTGCAGTTTCTGGGGTCGTCCCAAAAGAGTCGTCCACGTACCACACGCCGTTGATTTGTTTGATGATCTCGAGGCGATGCGGTAGTCCGGCAAAGTTTTTGATGGTTTTTTTGATCACATGTTTGTTGTGTTTCACGATGTCCCAGGTCGCAGTAATGGCGGCGCAGACGTTTTCGAGATTGTGCCGCCCCAGTAATGCCACATCGTCTACGTGACAAATCGTGTGCCCGAGCATCTTAATCGCATTGCCCTCGACGTACGCACCACGCGTTTCGGTTGGCTCTTCACCCAGAGGCGGCACATCGTAGGCAAGTTTGTATTGTGAATGCGAGGCCATGGCAATTTCTTCGGAATATAGATTGCGCGCGTTGTAGATGGCCAGATCTGCATGGTGCTGATGAGCAAACATCTGCTGCTTGGACTGAACATACTCATACATGTCTTTGTGCCAATTGAGGTGTTCGGTTGTGACCATAAGGCAGACGGCAATCGGCGGAGAATACTTGAGGTCGATGAGCTGAAAATTGGCGAGTTCAAGCACAACAATATCGGATGGCTTGATGTTGTTTTTGAGCAGGTCAAGTGGCGGGATACCAATATTGCCGCCCAAGTGTACACCTAGCCCCGCGTTCTCTAGAATTTTGGCGATAAGCGTTGAGGTTGTGCCTTTGCCCTTTGTGCCGGTAACACCGATAATTGGTGCGGGGCACACCTTGAAAAACTCGTTGGTAACTGTCGTAACTTTGCTAAGGACCTCTGGATGCTCGGGGTTTGCTTCGAGTATCTGACTCGGGTGGATAGACGGCGAGCGCACAACGAGGTCATATTGATTGAGATCCATGAGATAGTCGGCGCCCAAGGTTGTTTTGGCTCCCTCAGGGATGTTGCTGATTCGGTTCTGGTCGCATATTGTCAGAGTATTGTCAGGGGTATTCCAGTACTCATAGGCGCTGCGCCCCTGCGCACCATATCCAAGAATCGCTATATTCATACAGATAGTATATCTGAGTATATCCGCTCCTTACAAGGAGCCGTGAACTGCAACTTTTTGCCGAAAAAGTTGCGCAAAAACTCCCAGGCAGCTGAAAAACAGTATGGTCTTCACATGCTCAGTTTTTCAGGCCTGAAGAAGACTTATTTGAGCTGTTCTTTGACGAGATCAGCTACCTGGCGCGGTGTCATGTCGGCCTTTAGGATCACGGCTGATACACCGAGCTTTTTGACTGTTTCTGGGATTTCTTGCTCACCCATGTTGGTAAGAATAATAACTTTGATGTTTTTGCCCCAAGTGGTTTTGCGCATAGCAGCAAGCATTTCATCGCCACGCATCTCAGGCATCATCAGGTCGAGTAGGATAATGTCGGGCTTCATACTCTCGGCAAGGGCGAGTCCGAGCTTGCCGTTTTCGGCAGTGTCAACAGTGTAGCCTTCAGCCTCAAACTTGAGGCGATACATTTGCGATATTGCTTGGTCATCCTCAATGATTGCGACTTTACTCATATTATTATCCTATCATACTGAGCTTTTTTGTTGCAGTGTCTCTCTGACGATGTCAACTATTTGCGATGGTGTATGGTGAGCTTTGACAATATATCGATCGACGTGCAGAAAGCGCAGTGTGTGCGGGGCTTCATCACGACTAATATTTGTAAGAATAATGACGCGAATCGAGGCTCCTTGCTTAGTTTGGCGAAGCTTCTCGAGCATTTCATCACCTGTCATAACGGGCATGCGCAGGTCGAGCAGTATGAGATCTGGCTGGAACGATTCGATAACTTCTAGTCCTTGTTTACCGTTGTAGGCAGTTGCAACAGCAAAGCCGGAATGCTCAAGCTTCATTCTGTACATGTCACAGATGGCTGGCTCGTCTTCGACAACAACAATTTTGAATTTTTGCATAGCTAATTCTTGACATTTTAACGTAACCATGATAGATTACCAACAGTACTTTAGAAGAAAATAAACGTCTGAGCACCCCTTCTGGGGTCGCTTGGGCGTTTTTATTATTAAGGAAATTCATCATATGTTAATAAAGGTAACTCAGGGAATCGGTACGGGCCCCACGAAACTAGCGGCTTTTGATGCAGCGTTGAATCACGCTGGAGTTGCCAACTATAATCTCCTGAGACTTAGTTCTGTTATCCCGCCTAACGCAGAGATTATTACAAGTGATCACCCTATTGGGGATCTTCCGGGAGACTGGGGGGATCGTCTGTATGTTGTGATGGCTGAAATGAGAGTCGATACACCTAATGCCGAGGCATGGGCTGGCATTGGCTGGGTTCAAGATAAGGCGACAGGTAAGGGACTTTTTGTTGAGCATGAGGGCAACAGCAAAAAAACAGTCGAAGAGGATATACGGCAGAGCTTGCAGGCGCTTATGGCAACACGCAATGTTAACTTTGGTGAGATTCATATGAAAGTTGCTGGACGCATATGCAAGCATGAACCAGTGTGTGCGCTTGTTGTAGCCGTTTACCAGGCGAGTGACTGGAATAACAAAGCAAAATTAGTGAGCTAAGCATTTGTATGGCAGAACAGGAAATCAAAATGCCTGAAGCACTAGATGAATTATCATCACAAAAGCATAATGATGAATCTTCAATATTGCAAAGAGCTATTGTGGCGGGAGAGGTAGCAGTTATTGCTGCGGAGGTAACTCCAGCAAATGAAGCCTTTCGGCTGATGGTAGCTGGTACGGCTCAGGCAATTAACGGTGACCCTGTGGTAGTTGCAAGTGCTTTCGCGGGTGCAACACTAGTTGTCGAGGGTATAGCAGCATATGCAACAGCGGATCTGCTAGACCGACCAACAGGCCGCAAAGCAATAAACTGGGTGAACAAAAAAATGAAAAGAGTTACCAAGCAAGAGACAGTAAGCACAAATCTTGCTTTGGAGGCATCACTCGCGTACTTGGGCGGGACCGCAATTACGACTTTTGCAAAAGCATCATCTGAGCCTGAAAGAACGAAACAGGAAAACAAGCAATACGGCTTAATGACCTCGTTGGGTCTAGCGACAGTATGTGGTCTACAAGCTTATATGTTGTCACGAGGTATAGAAACACCCGACGCAAAGAATATCGCTGCGGCGGTTTTTGGTGTTGCGAGTGTACCGATAGTGGCAGGCATGGCCAAACGGCGATTCGGGCGTGAAGACTCAATTGATCAACTGGGTGTTTCTCAAGATGACTGAATCATTATCTACTACGGATCAACATGTTTCTTATGATGAATACAGGAGGGCTTTAAGCTTTGTCAGCTCTATTTCTCCTCAGATGCAGGGACTTTCGTTACAGGAGTTCTCTTTGGATGTGGGTAGAACACCAGGTGTTTACTGCTCGACGGTTGAAGGGGAAATGGGTGAGGTGCAAATACCGCAACTTTCACCCGTTGAACTTTACCCTTGGCTTAACAGCGACTATTACAAAAATGCATTTCCCAGAGAGTACGCAAATGACAACCTGAGTCATTATGTTGAATATGATGGAGTTACCCCCAGCAAGGAGGTGGCGGATCGTATTCAGAGCCTGGCTGATACAGAAGGAGTCCTTGTATTTGATTACCCCGATGCAGACAGTGAATACATGTCACGCTTGCAGTCCATGCTAGATAGCTTAGATGTTGAAACGACGGAAGAAATTGCACTCGGGTCACAGACATACTACGCAGGTAAGTGTCGTCTGAAACAGGTGAATACGACAGGACAGGACAGTGACATTCAGACGACTTTTCGGCGAATGATTGATGACGGTATTCTAAAAAGTGAAGTTGCAAGTGGCGCAAGCTACCACGAGACTCTTACCGAGGAACAGGCTGAATCACTCTACGACTCATATGCCGAAGCATTTCAAGTTCTGAACGATCATCCATGTAGGCAGGGTATCGATGCTGAT
The DNA here is from genome assembly GCA_020428115.1 of Candidatus Saccharimonadota bacterium. Lineage (GTDB taxonomy): Bacteria > Patescibacteriota > Saccharimonadia > Saccharimonadales > JAGQNJ01 > JAGQNJ01. The sequence goes on along the minus strand of JAGQNJ010000010.1, from coordinate 12,264 downwards.
GAATTCAAGGAATTAATTACGCGAGACAGAGAAGTAATCAAGTTAATAAACCAACATCAGAGTAATGTTGTCACGGTTTGTTTATTAGGTGATGATTTAACAAAATTTGACTGGCTAAACACAAAATTTTATGAGGATAGGTTCCCTGAAGAGACTAGGGCCAACGAGTTAATCTATTTCCCAGCTATCTACACAGACCCTACAGCCAGAGGGGTTCAAGGCGCAGGTGCTGTTGTCCGACTTTTAACGCAAATGTCAGAGTATGGTAAGCATGAGGTGGTGGTTGCATTTGATTGTTGCGATATGAATAAGGATGTCCTCGCATCTTATCTAGCGAGATTAATCAATAAATCCTCAGAGCTTAGCGTTGAGTTTGAGGTTATTGGTGCTCAGCTTTACAAAGCAGTACGTTTACAAAAAGCCTCTAGAAGCTAGATTTATAGGTACAAGTCCCATACACTAGGCATTAGCAGTTATGGTTTTTGCAAACACAAGCCTTATAGTTAGTTGTCTCGTATCTCTTATTTTAGTGATGCTTATTATTGTGAGCAATCCAAAGCGCTCACTAAATCGTGCACTTGCTGTGTACATTGCCAGTACTTTTCTTTGGCTCTTTGCTAATCTGCTTACAAATGTATCGTCGGATCCGGATATATCTCTTTTCTTTGCACGTACGACCCTAGTTGGGGCTGCCCTCATTCCGTATACATTTTTTGTGTTTTGTAACTATTTTGTAGGAACAGAAGTAACAGTGAAAAAACTGGTAGTTTGGGGACTTATACCCTTCGCTATTCTGCTTACGACACCCACATCACTTAATATAGTTATGACTGCAGCTTATGGCAGAGACACGGTCATAGGGCCAGTGTATTATTTGTTGATAGGAGAACTGCTTATTTACCCGGCTGTTGGGATATGGAAATTATTACACTATTCACATTCCCCAGGAGTAACAACAGTAGAAAGGACTCAGGTCAAGTATATTGCGGTCGGTGGTTTATTGACGTTGATCCCCGGGATAATTACAAATGCCATTTTGCCACTTTTTGGCAATTCAAGTGCAGTGTTTTTTGGCCCCAACATCGTGATGATTCTCGCATTATTTACGAGCACAGCTATCATCCGACATAAGTTACTTGACATTCGCTTGCTTGTCGCACGATCACTAACGTATACCATGCTAATGCTTACGTTACTCATGGTCTATGCCGTGGTGATTTTTGGCATCACTGACAGGCTAGGGGGGTCGTCTCTTGCGATTTTTGCGCGTACGCTTCTACCGTTTATCGCAGCAATTGGCTTGGCACTCTTCTTTCATCCACTAAAGAGGTTTTTTGATAGGTATACCAACAGATATTTCTATCAAGATGCATATGATACTAATGATTTGTTGGATGAATTTAACCAGACACTTGTATCAACAATAGATCTCGAGAAACTGCTTAAGAAATCCGCCCAAACAATACAAAAGTACATCAAGCCAGACTACTGTGCTTTTGCCTTAACAAATAGCAATGGCTCAGTTCGTATTATCAACGGAGAAGCCTCAAAGCTAACCACGCAACTTATGGAGCAGGTTAGGAGCTATATTCATAAGTCACATGTCAGGATCCTTGTCACTGATCTGCTAGAAGGCGGATACGCCGACATGAAGTTATTACTAAATGAGGTAGATGCGGGTCTCCTGGCTCGAATCACAAAGAATGCAAATGTTGAAGGTCTTGGTTATATCATATTGGGGCATAAAAAAAGTGGCAGCATATATAGCTCCCAAGATCTTGCCGCGCTAGAGATTATTACCAACGAACTGACTATTGCGATCGAGAATGCGCTGCATTTTGAGGAGATACAGAACTTTGCCAAGACGTTGCAGGATAAGGTTGACGAGGCAACTCGTAACCTGCGCTCTGCTAACGAGAAGCTCAAAAAGCTAGATGAGACCAAGGATGACTTTATCAGTATGGCCTCACACCAGTTGCGCACGCCGCTCACCTCTGTTAAGGGCTATATAAGCATGGTGCTTGAGGGCGATACGGGCAAGGTGAATACCAAACAAAAAGAGATGCTCAACCAGGCCTTTATTAGTTCACAGCGCATGGTGTATCTGATTGCTGATCTGTTGAATGTGTCGCGACTGCGTACTGGCAAGTTTGTCATTGAGCCTAAGCCGACCAACCTGGCAGATGTAATCGAAGGTGAAATCTCACAATTAACAGAGACGGCCAAGGGTCGCAACCTTACGCTTTCGTACGAAAAGCCCAAGACTTTCCCCGAGCTTATGCTGGATGAGACCAAGATTCGCCAGGTTGTGATGAACTTTGCAGACAATGCCATCTATTACACCCCTGCGGGTGGTCATATTACGGTTAACTTGGCAGACCTGGGCGACAGGGTTGAGCTAACAGTAGTAGATGACGGTATGGGTGTTCCAAAGAGCGAACAGCACCATCTGTTTAACAAGTTTTACCGTGCTGGCAACGCCAAAAAAGCACGACCAGACGGAACGGGGCTGGGCCTATTCATGGCCAAGAAAGTCGTCGTGGCTCAGGGCGGCTCGATAATCTTCAAAAGTACAGAGGGCAAGGGCAGTATATTTGGCTTTAGTTTTGCCAAAAAGCCTCTCTTGCCACAAAACTACAAAGGACCGCACCCGACCACAACAGCATAGTGCTTGTGCTAAAGGCAAGATTGTTGTGAAACCTATTGACAATTATGCTTGCTTATGGTAAATTGTATGGGTAATAACCTTTGAGGAGGTGGAATAGTTATGCCTAATGGCGAAATTATGAATGGTGATAACGGTTCAGTGCGAACAACAGCACTTATTGCTGCTGGTGCACTAACAGTAGCAACGCTTGGCGTTGGTGGTGTTATGAAGCTACGTGGTGGCGATGAAGCCCCAAGCGCAGCTAACGAGCCAACAATGAATGCCGAAGATTGTGCTCCATACCAGGATGCACTAACCCCTATATACCTAGCGGATGCGGTCGTAAATGGTTCACGAGAGACAGCCAGCTCTGCAGAAGCTGGTAGTAGCGAACAGCTACGTGCACAAGCAGACTTGCAAGACGCCGAAAAGGTACGAAGTGACCTGGGTGTTGCATTTATGCAGCCCTATGACGTTCGAGTCCAGACAGCCCAAGACAAGGTTAGTCAATCTGCTGACGGCAGTAGCGATCGCTTGCGTGCCGAAGCAGATCTCAAAGACGCACAGGAAGCAAAGGCAGAGGCTCAGGACGCTCTTGAGGGCTGTTCACCAGCCTCAGAGATGCCAGAAGAGACACTGGTTGTTGCCCCCGCAGCACTTGTTGTTGAAGACAAGTGGCACATTGCTGGCCAGGGTTCTTGCAGCCCGTATACTGCTGCTAATGTCGAGCAGGCAAAGCGTGGTGAGCTTGGTACAGACAAGGACCTGAGCGATGTCGAGGTAGAATTCCTCAAGCAAAACCCAGATTTTGCCCGTAACATGGCGATCACATCAGAGGCATATGGCTCAGGCTATATCTATGATGCACTTGGTGTTGCATTGCCAAGCACCAAACCAGAAACAGCCAATGAGTCAGTCGTTGCCGTATTCGAAAACGAATACTACGTAACTGCACCACTTGCAGAAGACACAACGGTACAGAACAGCTACTGTGATGAACAGGGCAATGTACGCGTATACCAGCAAGCTATCCTAGAGGCAGACACCTATGTTGGTGGTGCTATCGTTGAAAGCGAAACAGTTGCAGACAACGGTGTACGCAGCGTAACACTCAAGAACGGCCGGACTATCGACCTACCTGCCCAGGCACTCGTTGCTAATGTCAAGATGGCCGACGGTAGTGTCGTGCGTATGCTTGCAAGCAACAAAGCAGGTGTAAGCACCGATGGTGATTTCGAGGCAGAGTTTGGTTGCGAGAACTGGATTATCGTTATTCCGCCAAGCGAACAGCCACCCGAAGTAACCGTTCCAACCGTACCTGGACAGCCAACTGTCCCACACAATACCACTACTACAGGAGTGCCACAGAAACACGACGATGGTAAGATTCCTGGTCCTGGTGGTAATTCAAATACCACTCAGCCAGCACCTGCGGGAAATCCTGGTGGTTCACCAACAACTTCGACAACCCAGGCTCCTGCTACTTCTAGTACAACTACCGCTACTGCACCTACGACTGTACCGCAAAATACAACCATAACTGCACCAGCAGGCTAAGAAAGGAACCAAGATGCGTATTAAGAATATTATTGGCAGAATCAAACGACTACCGAAGAAGGTTCTAATCACTAGTGCTGTTGTACTTGGGGTTTTAGTTCCTGCAACTGCATGGGCAGCATGGGGTCCAACCCGACCTGTATTTGACTACAATGATCCTGCACAACGTGTTGGTTCACTGACTGGCCCGGTATTCAACTCGTTCATAAATACACCTTCTTACGGTGATGAGCGAAACTTTACTACTGCTAGCCCAGCTGGCACCGCCCAGTGGCGTGATGGTAACGTTGCGACTCCCGGACAGGAGATGGAAGTACGTGTATATATCCACAACAACGCTAACCCATCGCTCAACGATGCCGAGCACAACTATGCTGGCATTGCGCGTAATACCAGGGTTCGTGTAGATGTTCCTTCTGGTATGGCAAATGGTTTTGACGTAACAGGCTATGTTTCAGCGGATAACGCTGCACCACAGCAGGTATATGACTCAACACCACTTACGAATAACAGCCGAGCATTTAGTCTGAGTTACGTGCCAGGTTCAGCTCGAATATACAATAATGGTCCGCTAGCAGGTGGTGCGCAATTGTCAGATGATGTTGTGAGTGCAAACGGAGCGGCAATTGGATATGATGCACTCAACGGTAATTTGCCAGGTTGTTTCGACTACGAAGCAGTTGTGACCATTAAAGTTCGTGTCAATGTACCAGAGCTTGAGATTACAAAGCAGGTTACTACGCCTGGTTCTACTGACTGGCGTGAGAGAATTGTCGCCAAAAAAGGTGACACTGTCTCTTGGCTAGTTACATTTAACAACACCGGTGACGAAGTCCTAAATAACCTCACAATACGTGATGTTATGCCTGATGGCGTGACACTTGTACCTGGTACTATCATGGTCTTTGACCCTGCACGGCCAAATGGGGAAGTGCTAAATGACACTGCTCTTGGTGCAGGTGGCGTGAATGTAGGTAACTATGCGCCAGGTGGCGGGGGCTACATACGTTTCCGTACAACTGTCGATCAGGATCCACCTGCAGAATGTGTTGCAACGAACGTAGCATATGGTCGCGCAACAAACGTTCCTGAACAAGAGGCTAACGCAACTGTGGTTATTGAAGACTGCCAGCCAGTGACTCCACTGTATAGCTGTGACTCGCTTGGCGTAGAGAGTCTTGGTAACCGTACGTACCGCTTTACAGCTAACGCAACTGCCACGGGTGGCGCAACCATCAAGCAGTATATGTACACTTTTGGTGACGGTACAACAGAGCTTAGCACAGATCAGCGTACAGTTGAGCATACTTACAGTCAGCCTGGCAATTTTGTTGCAGTACTGCGTGTCATGGTTGATGTAAACGGTGAAACGCGCATTGCAGAGGGTCCACAATGTACAGCCCCAGTTAATGTCGAGGTGCCACCGGTAACTCCTCCAGTAACACCAGGCGTGTTGCCAAACACGGGTGCAGGCGAGGTAATCGGCATCTTTGTTGCGACAACTATTGCCGGCATGGTTGCTTACCGCTTTGTCTGGGCACGACGTTACAACGTCTAAAGCCCCAGGAGCGAAGCGACGGACTTTTGCGACAGCTGTGGATAAACACTAGCGTGTTTTGCAAAAGTGTGGTAAGGTAGTCACTAGTAACGAGCAATTGACTGACCGCTCAGAACAAACAATCTCGAAACCCCTGTGTACCTAGTAACAGGGGTTTCACTTTATCACCGTTTATGGTACAATTTTGCGGTCGTAACAGATGAAAATTAATCAATACGGCCCCATCGTCTAGTGGTTAGGACACCAGGTTTTCATCCTGGCAACGGGAGTTCGATTCTCCCTGGGGTCACCAAATTAAGAAGCTCACCAACAGTGGGCTTTTTAATTTGGTTAGCTTGCGAAGCAAGCACGAACTCTAGAGTTCGAAGACGAGGAGCACGCGCAGAAACTACCTCTTAGTTTCGAGCATGCTGCGAAGACGCATCAACCAACGGGAGATAGTCTCCCTGGGGTCACCAATAAAGTCACCCACCATCGTGTGGGTGTTTTTATTGGTTGATTCTCGCATGAGAATGAATCGAACGAAGAAGGAGTTCGGTGAACATCAGACAAGGTTTGCGGGTGAAGAAATAGGCTCAGTTATGCCAGAGGAGTCCTGATAGCTTCTCTATGATCCTGCTATACTTAGCTTATGGACACAAAAAAACAATGCGCAGCAATACTTGAGTCTTTTAAGATTGCAAACAAAGTTAAGGTAAATGATATCAAGAACCTCAAAGCACATAAGTCACAGCTTTATGCATTAGGTCCTGTCTACGCATTTGACTACAAAGACAAACACTATTATATCGTTGATGACTATTCTTTAGGCGATGATGAGAATCAAGTGAAAGACATTCTATCAGAGATAAATCACCTGCTAAAAGGAAATATTGTAAAAAGTCCATACCACTTTACCGCCGAAGGCTCAGAGCATATCGTTGGCCTAGACGGTAATCAGTATTACCTCTGGGAATCTCCGTTACTTTCGTGAACATCAAAGTATTTTGATACAAACAAAAGAATCGCAATATAAGATATCCAACCTGCTACTATTGAATACCAGAAGCCGATTGCATCTACCGTACAGTAGATTGTTACAAACAGAGCGAGGATAGCTATAGAATTACGTGTAAATATAGCTGCTAGGGTTCGCAGTATATATTGACCCTCAACAACAGCAAAAACTCCACTAAACGGAAACGTCACCACAATACCCGCAAGTTGAGACTTTAGGGCTAGCAACAGAAATGCTAGTGGTGTGACAATAACGGTTTTATATAATGGTTTGATCTTGTGAGGCCGGTGTTTAACTTCCTCTTCTTCATGCTTTCTGTACAGCAACACAAACAAAAACCAAAATGCAAGATAAAGTATTGTAAGCAATACAAATCCAGTAGGCATGGTCTTTATAAGAAAGTAACCGATTAGCACGTATAGAGCCGCGGAAATAATATCTGCAAGGTATATTGAGAAACCTTTTGTGTACAGCCAATACACAAGCCAAAGAAATCCCGACAACAAGAAAAGCCCGATTATGTTTGATTCATCAACTTTGCCATGAGTTGCTATCAACGCAATTGTGATAGGAAACGGCAAACTATAAACCAAGGCTTTCGTGCGGGGCTTTTTTATTAGCGCCATAGCTCCAATAATTGCGCCGATCAAAACTGCTGATACGAGGTTCAAAAGCATTATGAGCCAACCTTACCTAGGCGTTCGTGTGTTACGCGCCAGTTGCCATCAATGCGCTTAAATGTACTGGTTCCGACGCCCTCGTAAACCTGTCGTTTACCACCAACGATGCCGTCTGATTTGAACTTGTAGGTACATTCGGCATTTCGGTAGCCGACCTTAATCCACTTAATGTCAGAAATGGTGTAGGTTTCGTCTTTGATTTTATTCCAGGTATCTTCAAAGGCTTTTCGAATAGCAGCAATACCCTTAAAGGTACCGTTGGTAAATTCAAAAACGGCGTTCTTAGCAATCAAGGACTCAACATTGTCGAAGTTACGGCTGTTGGCGGCTTTTTCATAGGCTTCGAGGAAAGTCTTAAGTTCGTACTTGATTTCATCCGTGGCATTTACAGTAATCATTTCATCTTTCTTTATGTCACGGGCAGCGTAGTCGCACATCTTTTCAAAGTCAGATATAACGTTTGGGTTTGCTGAATGATTTGTGTAGCGTGACGGTTCAGGAAACAGCCACATCTTGCCCCAAAATGAATGCACGAACATATGCTCACTTTTAGGTAGGGCATCGAAATCAGCCTGGGACAGCTCTTTCAAATTCCAGGGCTTTACTAATTCACCCTTTTTGAAGTTTCGGGTTGCGTAAACGCCTTTACCGGCAAGTTTTCCTTTGCTAATGTATACATCTTTCATTCGCCACTCACTATCTGATTAGCGTACTCTTGTGGCTTGTGTTCAGCTATGTACTTTTCTTCATCTGCCCACCATTGCTCCCACTGTTCACGCATATCTTCGCCATCTCGTTCTAAACCTCGAGCGATACAGACTCCCTTAGGTGCCTCTACCCAAATTGCATAAGAAAGATACGGTCTAAATTCTTTTCGAGTAGAACTTACACCTTCCAGAATCATAATTGGTGTAACTGGCTGGTCTTTGACTGGTTCAGGATAATGATCTGGCGCCCAGCTACTAGGTTTGTAACTCAGGGTCTTGGCGCCTTGCTTGATTGGCTCAAGTACTTGATCCTGTAACTGTGGCCACCAGTTTGTTGGGTTATCCCAACTCGCAAAGTCATCAGTATGAATAACCTCAGCATCAAGTTCTTTTGCAAGCTTTACTGCAAGCGTTGATTTGCCAGAACCGCCGTGACCATCAATGGCCACAATTTTTATGGGCATTCCTGATGTTATTTTTGAACGCTTTATACTATCTGCTATGTCATCAATGCCGGTCATTACTTCGTTGCGTACACTTTCATTTTTAGCCCAATTCGACCTAGGTTCCACCACATATCATTTTCTTCGCCACCATCACCCTGATCTTCGCCCCGCGCTCCACCAAGCACGTGCATGGCATGTGCAGCCCGTACAAATACGGGCAGGGCTTTTAGCTCGTCCGGCGTCAACTGGATGTGTTTTTGGTACTCAGTTAGCAGTAAGCCATACAACCGACTTGTTTCCTCTTCGCTATTCGGGTCAAAGAACATATCACAAAGTAACACTGCTAACTCTTGCACACGTGGGTAGACATTAGATACTGCAAAGTCAAAAACATATATTCCGTTTCGAGTCTTCATAACGTTGGTTCGTATAAGGTCACCATGCACAAAGGCTGTAGGTAAGCTGTCTACATCTAGTGCCTCATAGTCAGCCAAAACCGGCTCAACAAGCGCTTTGTCTTCTTCGCTAAGAACGTGTCGCCATTTCTTATACTCCTTAGGAAAGTTGCTGATTGCCCAACTGTCGTAGATAAAGTCTGCTTCGGGCAGCTTTACATCAAGCCGGTTAATACGCGTAGCTTGATTGACTAGTTCCACAAGTTCTTCATCGCTTGGCCGCTCTTGTTCAAAGTCTTTTGTACTTTCTAGCCACTCCATGACCACAGCTCTAAGATTAGTGCCTTTGGGCCTGTAGATTGCGTCTCCTTGTGCACGACTTATAGCCGGGTGATTTATGCCAGCATCAACCACGGCTTGCATGACACGGGCATAACGTTCACACTCGGCGTCTGTTCTGTCTTTCAAAAAGAACTTCACAAAAAACGTGCCATCAGATGTGTCCAAGCGAGCGTTAAGATCTTCGTAACCAAGTAAAATGGGCTCGTGTGTCTGGTATTCTCCAAGGTCAAAAGCAGAAGCTATATCAGCTAACGGCTTAGCTAGATCGCCTGTGTAATCAACGCGCTCAAAGTATCGTTCACTCACGCCCGTTTCCTTAATACCCAGATCATAAAGGTTGGTATTCGAGTCAACTGCTCGAAATGCTTGGGGTCGCCTTCAATTGGCTGAGGCTCAACAACTCGTTCAATGGTAAAGCCTGATGCAAGTATTTGCTCGATCATTTTTGCAAACGTCCGATGATAGACAACAACCTCAATATCCTTTAGCACACCGGTTACTGGCTTAACTCCATCTGTTGTGGGCGCAAGATAGTCACCATAAACTATGCGTTCGTCTGTCTCTGTATCTACTCTTCTGCCTAAACGGGCATATTTATACTTGCCCTCAGTTGTGTATTCCATTGCACTATCGATCGGATGGCCACACGAAAATATATATTGTCCCTCAGGACGTAAAACCCTACGAGCTTCTTCTAGAGCAGGAGTCCAATCGTCAATATAGTGAATAGCTAAACTTGAATAGGCTAAGTCAAAGCTTTCATCTGGGAAATCAAGCTTTTCCATATCCATTTCGCGGAATTCAATGTCGGGGTTGTTAGACTTAGCAATTTCCAGCAAGCCTTTGGATATATCTATGCCAACTACGCGCTTTGCGCCATTATCTGCAAGCCAGCGAGCATCAACCCCGCTCCCGCAGCCAATACTTATAACTTCAAGGCCATTAAGTTCTGGCAACTCTGCACGTATAGCGGGCTTCTCATAGTACGCATGAAAAGTTCCGTCTGAAGGATCAGAGACGTGCCTATGATAGTTCTCGGCGTTCTCATCATAATGTCTTGCGGTGTTAGGATGAGTGCTCACTTGCCGATCCTCCTATCAATCCAAAACTTTTTAAGATAGCTAATTGTTAATGTGGAAAGTAAAAAGCCAGCTACAGGTACGAGTGCGTTTAGCCACGGTTCAACATGTATCACAAAATGTAGATAAGCAACGATAACTAGATAGGTTAGCACTGCTATGGCAATCCGGCGTGTCCAACTAGTTTCCCAAGCTTTGTCGGCTTCAACTTTTGCGTTGCGTTCCTCGATTGCGGATAGGCGTTTTTCTAGGTCTTTCATTCGTACTCCTTCACGATGTAGCCGAGTACGTCAATATCTGGGTGAAAGAGTTCTAGCATCTCATACTTTGGGTGTGCCACTTCGCGGATAAACGGAGATTTACCTAGATATTTTGTTTTGAATTTGTCAAAGCTATCAACAACATAGTCGCCGCAACCAACTTGTGCTCGATACGGATCTGGTACGCGAATACCAACATATTCAATGGGGTCATTGTTTACGGTCATTGCCTCGCTTGGCTCTACATAATAGCTAGTGGATGAGCCTTCATCTTTAGCTTCACCAATCGAATCAACCCACTGTTTTAAAAACTTATATTCATCTTCGTAGTGGGCAAAAATCTTTAGTGTATTGATCGGCAGGCTTTCTTCAAGCACAAGTTCAGAAAGTTCCCGCAAGCCCTTTTGAATATGCTCAAGCACTTCAGTGCAAGTATCTGCTGATTTAATAGGGCTAAAGCGATAGAGTTTCATTACTTATACCTCTTTCCAGTAGCAGGTATAGTCGCCACCTTTAGTAAAGCCAAGTTTCTCGTATCTGCTGTCTAGCTCGTTATTGCCAGCGGGAGTATAGACCAAGACTTGGGTATGCCCACGGCTTTTTAATACTTCGATTGCTTTATCGTGCAGAGCAGTCGCAACTTCAGCACTCGAAACAGCAAATCTAAATAACCAAGCCACACGCCCGTCATCAATAAGTGACACTGTTCCAGTTAGTTTGCCGTTTTCTTCCGCAACAAGAATTGAATCTGGGTCTGCTTCAATCTTTTTTTGCAGACGATCAGAACCGTCTCGGGCTTCGTCAAATTGCCCGCCGTACAGAGAACTATCAAGATAGAGAGCTTTTAGCTGGGCGTAGTCTTCGGGTTTGTAGCGACGAACTATCATTTCTTAACAATCGCCGTTACTTCAATTTCAATCTTTGCGCCGACTCTAGTCATTCCGTTTACTTCCACCAAGGTACTAACGGGCATAGCATTCTTAAAGTATTCGCCTCTAATTGCCGAGATTTTATCAAAGTCATTCATGTCTGTAATGTAGATAACGGCTTTGATGACGTCATCTAATGTTGCACCAGCCTGTCCAAGAATCTTAGATATGTCCTCAAAGACTAGTTTGGTTTGTTCCTCGACATCATCAGTCACGACACGGTGATTATCATCTTTAGGCGCCTGTACGCCAGAAACATAAATCTGATAAAAGTTACCAAGATCAACTTTTTTGGCAGGGGTATAACTACCACGTGTTTTGTAGTCACCAGGAACTATGTCTTGGATGAAGTCTTTGCTCATTTGAAAATTACCTCAGCTAATTTTGCTCGATCTTTGTAGGAAGGACTCATGTTTATCTCCATAAACTCATCTTTTGTAAGCCAGCGCCACTCAGCAACATGATCAGTATCTTTGAGTTTATAGTCTGGTATTGAGACGTAGTAAAAGAGGTTCATGCGCGGGATACCATTCACTACTCCCCCAATTGTGTAGTGTGCAATTTTATAATCAGAGCTAACGTCTCTTGCAGGGATACCAAGTTCTTCTTCTACTTCTCGCGCGAGAGATGTTTTTACGCCCTCACCGTGGTCAATGCCACCGCCTGG